>NZ_JBSHCR010000043.1:0-38559 GCF_053615895.1 Isoptericola sp. NPDC055881 | reverse complement strand
GGCCCGGGCTGCTGCCCGGGCCCGGCGGGGGCCGCGACGGGGAGAGTGCTCGTCATCCGTCAGCTGCCACCGTTGAGCAGCGACGACATCTCGTCGGCGGCCTTGGTGCTGGCGGTGGGCACGTCCTCGCTGCCCGACAGGATCGACTGCATCATCGTGCTGGTCGTCAGCTTGGCCTGCACGGCGCCGAAGTTCGGCGACACGGGCACGGACGCGCCGCCCTCGACGAACTGCTTCGCGAACGGCGCGACGAGCGGGTCCGTGCTCTTGAGCGTCTCGTCCAGCAGCGACTTCTGGCCCGGGAAGTAGCCGGCCTGCTCGCCCCACTTCGTGGCGAACTCACCCGTGGTCATGAGCTTGATGAACGCGAACGCGAGGTCCTGGTCCTTCGCCGTGGAGAACATGCTCAGGTGCGAGCCGCCGAGCACCGACGGGGCGATGCCGCCGTCCTTGCCCGGGATCGGCACGGCGGCGAACTTGCCCTTCATGTCCTTGTTCGCCTCGATGATCGCGCCGGGCGTCCACGAGCCCATGACGGCCATGCCGACGTCGCCCTGGGCGAACGCGTCCAGGACGTCGGTCTCGCGCCAGGTGGTCGCGCCCGCCGACGAGTAGCCGTCCTTCGCCAGACCGGTCCAGAAGCTGAGGCCCTCCTGCGACGCGGCGCTGTCGAGGCCCGAGGTCCACGTGTCGCCGTCCTGCGTCGCGACCTCGCCGCCGGCGCCCCACACCCACGGGTAGACCGTGAACTCGGCGTCGCCGGGCACCGCCACGGCGGTCTTGTCCGGGAACTTCGCCTTGATCGCCTTGGCGGCCGACTCGATCTCCGCCCACGTGGTGGGCGGCTTCACACCGGCCTTCTCGAACATCTCCTTGTTGTAGACGAGCGAACGGACGCCCGCGTACCAGGGCATGCCGTACAGCTTGCCGTCGTAGGTGCCCGCGTCGACGAGGCCGTCCACCAGGTCGTCGCCCAGGCCGGCGTCGGCCACGTAGTCGTCGAGCGGCGCGAGCGCCCCCGCGTCGGCGAACTCCGGCGTCCAGGTGGTGCCGGTCTCGGCGACGTCGGGGGTGGTGCCGCCCGCGATCGCGGTGACGAACCGGTCGTGCGCGTCCGCCCACTCGACGAACTCGACGTTCAGCTTGGCGCCGGTCTCCTCGGTGAAGGCCTTCCCGACCTCGTCGAAGAAGGTGTCAGCGCTGGGGTTGGTGCCCTGCATGATCCAGACGTCGAGGGTCTTGCCCTCGCCGTCGACGGCCCCGTTCCCGCCGTCGTCGGAGCCGCCGCTGCAGGCGGCCGCGCCGAGCGCCACCAGTGCCGCGGTCGCGACCCCCACGGTCTTCCGGGTCCACATCTGTCGCCGCATTCCAGTCCTCCCGTGGCGGCCTCCTGGGCCGCCCTCCCTCGTGCGCGGCGCCCGTGGGCGCCGTTCGCGCGGTCATGTCGTCCCGACGTCCTTGTCGTCCGGCGCGACGTCGTCGTCTCGCTGTCTGCGGCTGGTTGCCGTGCAGAGCGCGCTGTCCTTGGTCGAGCGACCCTCGGCTGAAAGGAACTTCCGGGGAGTCGCTCTGGGAGGGAGATTACTGACCGAACCCGGGTGTGCAAAGTCACCGCACCGATCCGTGACAGGACGGTGACCTCCCGCGCCAGGGGCTGGGCTGGTCAGGGCACCCGGTTGATCCAGGTCGGGTTGCCGAACTTGGTGCGCACGAGGTCGGCGGCGCGCTCCAGCTCCTCGGGCCGCAGCGTGGAGTCCACGGTCCGGTGGTGCGCCTTGAAGTGCGCCTCGAAGGCGTCGACGATCTCGTCGCGCGCCATGCCGGTCTGCGAGCGCAGCGGGTCCACCCGCTTGTTGGCGCTGGTGGTGCCCTTGTCGGACAGCTTCTCCCGGCCGATGCGCAGCACCTCGAGCATCTTCGCGCTGTCGATGTCGTAGGCCATCGTCATGTGGTGCAGCACCGCACCGCCGGCGAGGCGCTTCTGCGCGGAGCCCGCGAGCTTCCCGCCGGGCGACGCCACGTCGTTCATGCCGGCGAAGTAGGCCTCGACGCCGACGGACTCCAGGGCGCCGAGCACCCACGAGTCGAGGAAGGCGTAGGACTGCTCGAAGGACATCCCGTCGACGAGCGACGCCGGCACGACCAGGGAGAACGTGACGCAGTTGCCGGCCTCCATGAACATGGCCCCGCCGCCGGAGATGCGGCGCACCACGGTGACGTCGTGCTTGCGCACGCCCTCGGGGTCGACCTCGTTGCGCAGCGACTGGAACGACCCGATGAACACGGCGCGCTCCGTCCAGTCCCAGAAGCGCAGCGTGGGGCCGCGCCGGCCCTCGGCGAGCTCCTCGGTGAGCACCTGGTCCAGCGCGGCGAGGGTGGCCGGGGCCAGCGGGCCCGGGCGCAGCACCTCGAAGGTGTGGTCGTCCCACGTGGTCGCCAGGCCCAGCGCGCGGCGCACCGCGACGGCGACCGCCCAGGCGTCGAAGCCGACCATCGTCACCGCGCCGGCCACGCGGCCGTCCTGCTCCGCGATCCGCAGCCCGTCGTCGACGGCGCGCGCGAGCTCGCCCGTGGACGTCTCGCGCGGCAGCCCCACCAGGCTGGCGTCGATCACCTCGAGCGCGTCGTCCGGCTCGAGGAAGAAGTCGCCGCTGAGCCGGACGTCGGCGAGCATCCCCTCGCGCACGTCGAGGTCGACCGTCACGAGCTTGCCACCGGGAACCTTGTACTCACCATGCACGTCCTTACGGTAGCCGTGCCGCGCCCGGGTGGGACGCGGCGTCGGTCACACCGCCCCTCGAGCGGGCGAGATTCGTTTCGTTAGCCCCCCTCCGCAAGAAAATGACTGCCACACTGTTCCCCGTGACCGGCACGAACGCCCCGCCCCTCGCTCCCGAGCACGTCGTCGCCGTCGACGTCGGCGGCAGCGGCGCCCGACTCGTCGCCGTGCCCGCCCACGGCCCTGTCGCCGACGACACCCTCGCCCTCACCGGCCGTCCCGTGCGGATCACCGCCGCCGGGAGCGACGCCGCCGACGTCGTGGCAGAGCTCGTCGCCGACCTGGCCGGCCGGTGGCCGGGGGTGCGGATCGCGGCCGCCGCCCTGTCGGTCACCGGGCTGCCGTCCCTCGTCGCCGACCCCGGCGCCCTGCACGACGTCCTGCACGCCGCCGGCGCCCGCGCCACGGCCGTCGCCGCGGACGCGCTCGCCGCGCACCTCGGCGCGCTCGGCGGCCGGCCCGGCGCCGTCGCCGCGGTCGGCACCGGCGCGATCGTCCTCGCCACGGACCTGCGCCGTCGCTGGCACCGCGCGGACGGCTGGGGGCACCTGCTGGGCGACCTCGGCTCCGGCTCCTGGATCGGCGCGCACGGGCTGCGCGCCGCGGTCGCCACGCACGACGGCCGGCCCGGCCCCGCCTCCCCCACGCTGCTCGCCGCCGGGATCGAGCGCTTCGGTCCCGTCGAGGGCTGGCCGGCGGCGCTCTACGGCCGCGCCGACCGGGCCCACGTGCTCGCGTCGTTCACGCCCGCCGTCGCGGACGCCGCCCACGCCGGCGACCAGGTGGCCCAGGGCATCCTGCACGACGCCGGCACCCACCTCGCCGAGACCCTCGCCGCCGCGCTGCGACCCGGCATCCCGCCGCTGGCCGCCGTGACCGGCGGCGTCCTGCAGATCGGGGACGCCGTACGCACCCCGCTCGTGGCGCGCCTGTCGGCGCTGCGCCCCGACGTCCGGCTCCTGCCCGCAGAGGGCAGCCCGCTCGACGGCGCGCTGCGCCTCGCCCGATCGCTCGTCGACGACCGTGGCGGCGCGCTCGTCGAGCCGTACGAGCCCTGGGTCACGGTGCGCGGCACCGCCCGGCCGTCCGCCCCGCCCACCCCTGACGCCGGCGCCCGCCGGGAAGGAGACCTCCGCGCATGAACGGTGACGTCCTCGTCCGGCTCCGCCAGACGCTGCCCACCCTGCGACCCGCCGAGGCGCGCATCGCGTCCGTCGTGCTCGACGACCCGCCGGGCGTCGTCGGCGCCACCATCACCGAGCTCGCGGCACGCGCCGGGACCTCCCAGGCGACCGTCGTGCGCTTCTGCCGCGCCGTGGGCTACGCCGGCTACCCGGAGTTCCGCATCGACCTCGCACAGGCCACCAGCCGCCGCGCCGTCGAGCTCGAGCGCTCCGGCATCGCCGAGGGCGAGATCAACCGGACCGACACCGCCACCGACGTCGTCTCCAAGATCGCCTTCCACGAGGCCCGGACCATCGAGGAGACGGCGCGCATGCTCGACCTCGACGCCCTCGAGCGCGCCGTCGACGCCATGGCCGCCGCCCCCCGCGTCGACGTCTACGGCTCCGGGTCCAGCGGCCTCACCGCGCAGGACCTGGCGCAGAAGCTCTCCCGCATCGGCATCGTCTGCTTCGCCCCGGTGGACCTGCACGGCCAGCTCCAGTCCGCGGCCCTGCTCGGCAAGGGCGGGGTCGCCGTCGCCGTCTCGCACACGGGCACGACGATGGAGACGGTCCAGGCGCTCACCCTCGCGCAGGAGGCGGGCGCCACGACGGTCGCCGTCACCAACTTCCCGTCGTCCCCGCTGGCCGAGCTCGCCGACGTCGTGCTGTCCACGACGGCGCGCGAGACCCAGTTCCGTTCCGGCGCGATGTCGAGCCGCATCGCGCAGCTCGCCATCGTCGACTTCCTGTTCGTGCGCGTCGCGCAGCGCCGCTACGACCAGACCACCGCGGCGCTCAAGGCCACGTACGAGGCCGTGCAGCCCCACCGCCTGCAGGCCCGCGCACCGCGGTAGCCACCGCGGGTCCTCGGCCGGTCAGCGCGGCTCGACGCCCGCGTGCAGCAGGCCGTACACGTACGCGTCGATGAGCGACTCCCACGCCGCCTCGATGACGTTCGCCCCCACCCCGACGGTGGACCACGAGTGCTGCCCGTCCGTCGTCTCGACCAGCACGCGCGTGGTCGCGTCCGTGCCCTGCTGCGCGTCGAGGATCCGCACCTTGAAGTCGATCAGCTCGAACTTCTCGATCTGCGGGTAGCCGTGCGTGAGCGCGCTGCGCAAGGCCTGGTCGAGAGCGTTCACCGGGCCGTTGCCCTCCCCCGTCGCGACGACGCGCTCGCCCCCGGCGTGCAGCTTCACCGTCGCCTCGGCGACGGCGTCCGCCTCCCGGCCCGCGGCGTCGTGCCCCGCTCCCCCGGCGACCGTCTCGACGATCGTGCGCCAGCTCTCGACCCGGAAGTACGACTGCCGCGCACCCGTGAGCTCCTCGCGCAGCAGCAGCTCGAACGACGCGTCGGCCGCGTCGAAGGTGTAGCCCTGCGCCTCCGCGTCCTTGACGCGGGTGGTGACGCGGGTGAGGAGCTCGCCCTGACCGCTGAGGTCGTACCCCAGTTCGCGCCCCTTGAGCTCGATCGACGCGCGCCCCGCCATGTCGGACACGAGCATGCGCATGTCGTTGCCGACGGCGGTGGGGTCGATGTGCTGGTACAGGTCGGGGTCCACCTTGATGGCGCTCGCGTGCAGCCCCGCCTTGTGGGCGAAGGCGCTCGCGCCCACGTACGGCTGCCGGGCGTACGGCGAGATGTTCGTGATCTCGGCGACGGCGTGCGCGATGCGGGTGGCCTCCTCGAGACCGCCCCCGGTGAGCGTGCGCAGCCCGTGCTTGAGCTCGAGGTTCGCGACGACGGTGACGAGGTCCACGTTGCCCGTGCGCTCGCCGTACCCGTTCACGGTGCCCTGCACGTGCCCGCACCCGGCGGCCACGGCGGCCAGGGTGTTCGCCACGGCGCACCCCGAGTCGTTGTGGGCGTGCACGCCGAGGAGCCGGTCGCCCGCGACGGCGTCGCTCACGTGCGGCACGCCGAGGGCCTCGCGCACCTCGGTCACGACGTCGGTCACCCAGTGCGGCAGCATGCCGCCGTTGGTGTCGCAGAGCGCGACCACCTCGGCGCCCGCCTCGAACGCCGCCTCGGCCGCGGCCCGGGCGTAGGCCGGGTCGAAGCGGTAGCCGTCGAAGAAATGCTCTGCGTCGACCACCACGCGGCGCCCCTCGCCGACGAGGAACGCCACGGTGTCCGCGATCATCGCCAGGCCCTCGGCCGGCGTCGTGCGCAGGGCGCGCTCGACGTGCCGGACGTCGGACTTGGCCACGAGCGTCACGACCGGCGCCTCGGAGTCGAGCAGCGCGCGCACCTGGGGGTCGTCCCAGGCGCGGGTGCCCGCCTTGCGGGTGGCGCCGAACGCGGCGAGCACCGCGTTGCGGAGGTCGAGCTCCTTGGCCGCGCGCCGGAAGAACTCCGTGTCCTTGGGCACGGCGCCCGGCCAGCCACCCTCGATGAAGCCGACGCCCAGCTCGTCCAGCAGCGGCGCGATGGCCAGCTTGTCCGCCACCGAGAGGTTCATGCCCTCCTGCTGCGCGCCGTCGCGCAGGGTGGTGTCGTACACGTGGAACGGGGTGGCGGTCATGCGGGGACTCCCCAGCTCGTGGAGCTCTGGACGATCTGATCAACAAAAAAGACCCTCCGGGGTACGGAAGGTCTGCGCGTCCGGACGGTGTGCCGGACGCGCTACGGAATGATGAGGAAGCGACGCTGGTGCGCGAGGCGTGTCATGGGCCACATGGTGCCACACCCGCCCGCCGCCAGGACAGGGCGTCCACCCCGCGTCCCCAGGCTCCCCCCGCCCGCTACCGTGCGACCGAGGGGCGGCTGTGGTCGGCTTGCCCTTGTCACCCGAGGTCAGGAGGCCGTACCGATGAGCGAGTCGCGAACACCCGGCGGTCCCACGAGCCCCGCGGACCCCCCGCCCGGGATCCTGCCGGACACCGTGCCGACGGCCGAGCCGGTCGACGCGTGGGACGCGCCGGCCCCGACGTCGCGCGCCCTGCTCGCCCTCGACCGGCCGCGCTACTGGTCGGGCGCCGCCGTCACCGTCCTGGTGTGCGCCGTCCTGGGGCTCACCGCCTCGGTCGTGTTCGACGGCGCGTTCGGTGTGGGGCTGCTCGGGCCGTCCCGCGCGCTGCCCGGCGCGCCCGGGCTCGCGTGGGCGCTCACCGGCGCGGTCTTCGCCCTGCTCGCCGCCGTCGTGCTGCAGGCGCTCGTACGAGTGGTGCCGCGGCCCCGGATGTTCTTCGGCTGGCTGGTCGCCCTGACCACGGTGATCCTCGCCGCGCTGCCGTTCACGGGCGACGGGCCCGCCGGGTCCGCGGTGGCGACCGCCCTGGTGTGGGCGGTGCTCGGGGTGGCGGTCTCCGCCATGCTCAACGGCGTGCTCGGCCGGACTCTCGTGCGGCCGGCTCCGCGGACCAGGTGACCTCGCGCTGCGGCGCGTCCTCCGCCACGAGGTCGAGGAGCGAGCCCGCCTCGGCCTCCAGCTCGTCGCGGTGGGCTGCCCACGCGTCCCCGGTGAAGGGCTCCAGGTGCACCGTGGCCCGGCGCGCGTCGACGTCCAGCGACCAGGTCCCGGCCACCCGCCCGTCCACCCAGAGGGTCGGGAGCACGTCGGCGTTCCGCCGGTAGACGAGGCCCGCGTGCTCGGCGTCGAGGAGCCGGGACCGCTCGTCGAGCGCGACGAGGAGCTGGTCCCAGCGAGGCAGGAGCCGAACCGGGGCCGGGGTGTCGGCGGGCGTGAGGTCGGCGTCGGCCAGGTCCAGCAGCTCACGCCCGTCGGGCGCGGTGTACACCCGCAGCTCCAGCAGGGCGAGCGCCCGCTTCATCGCGCCGACGCCGCGCACCCCGAGGCCCCGCGCGACGTCCCGCACGGACGCCGGGCCGAAGGCCGCCAGGTAGCGGGACACCGCCCGGGCGCGCGCCTCGTCGGCCGGCGGCGAGGGCAGCGGGTGCGGCAGCACGTCGGCGAGCCAGTGCACGCCGTCCTGATGGTGCGCCGCGACGTGGGAACCCCACATCCCGCTCGGCGGCACGTGCACCAGCCCACCACCGGCGCTCGCGAGGCGCCACCATGCGCGGCTCACCCCGCCGGGGATCGCCGCGACGGCGTCGACGTCCGGGTACTGCTCCGCGGCGAACGCCTCCACCTCGTCCAGCGTCCGCGGCTCGGCGCAGAACGCGCGCACGGCCCGGTTGAGGGCGACCAGGTCCACCCCTGCGCGACGTGCGCTCGCGCGCCAGCCCGCCAGTCGTTGCTCCGCCGAGACCGCGTCGAGCAGCGGCCAGTCGGCGCTGGGCACCACGTGCAGCGTGGACCGCATGACGGTCGCCTTGACCACGGACCGGTCCGTCAGGGCGTGCTCGAGCTCGGCGACCGTCTGGCCCGCCCGCCGCGCCCAGAGCGCGATGTACGGCATGTCGGCGTGCTGCGCCTGCAGCCCGCCCACCCGGCCCACGACCGACACGAGGTCGTCGTCGGACCGGGTGAGCAGCTGCTGGCGCGCGAGCGTCGTACGGTTCAGCTCGCCCGCCGTGATCGGGGTGGGCATGGGTCGACAGCCTCCCGGGGTGGGGATCAGGCGAGCCGGCGCATCCAGCCGTGGCGGTCGGCGGCGCGGCCGTACTGGATGTCGGTCAGCTCGGAACGGATCGCCATGGTGAGCTCACCGGGCTCCCCGCCGCCGACCTGGTGGTCGAACGAGCTGCCCGCCAGCCGGCCGACGGGGGTGATCACGGCGGCGGTCCCGCAGGCGAACATCTCGGCCACGCTGCCGTCCGCGAGCCCCGCGGCGATCTCGGAGATCGGGATCCGGCGCTCCACGACGTCGCGACCGTGGTCCGCGGCGAGCTGCAGGATCGACGAGCGCGTCACACCCTCGAGGATCGAGCCCGTGAGCTCCGGGGTGTGCACCGAGCCGTCCGCCATGACGACGAACACGTTCATGCCGCCGAGCTCTTCGAGGTACGTGTTCGTGGTCGCGTCGAGGAAGCACACCTGGTCGAAGCCCTGCTCCTGCGCGATCATCTGCGGCAGGAGGCTCGCGGCGTAGTTCCCGCCGCACTTGGCGTCGCCCGTGACGCCCGGCCCGGACCGGTGGTAGTCCTCCGACACCCAGATCGACACCGGCTTCACGCCGCCGGCGAAGTACGGGCCCACGGGCGAGGCGATGACGAGGTACTCCACCTCGGCCGCGGGACGCACGCCCAGGAACGTCTCGGACGCGAACATGAAGGGCCGCAGGTACAGGCTGGAGTCCTCCCCGGACGGCACCCAGTCGAGGTCCGTGCGCACGAGCGCGGCGATGGAGCCGATGAAGTCGTCCACCGACAGGCTGGGCAGCGCCAGGCGGTGCGCCGACCGGGCGAACCGCGCCGCGTTGGCGTCCGGGCGGAACGTCCAGACCGACCCGTCGTCGTGCTTGTACGCCTTCATCCCCTCGAAGATCTCCTGCGCGTAGTGCAGGACGGCGGTCGCGGGGTCGATCTGCAGCGGGCCGTACTTCTCGATGCGGCGGTCGAGCCACCCGTCGCCCTGGCGCCAGCTGATGCGGGCCATGTGGTCGGAGAAGACGGTGCCGAACTTCGGCGCCTGCAGCGCGGCCTCGCGCTCGGCGCCGGGCGTCGGGCTGTCCGTCGCCCGCACGTCGAAGAGTGCGACGAGGTCCTCGAGCTCGGCCGGGAGGATGCCGGACGCGTCGGTGCTCGGGGCGGAGGAGGTGGTGCTGGAAGTGGTCATGATCGGGGGCCTTTCGCCGGGTGACCCCTGTAGTTTTCCACGACCGCGCACCACGTGGGCACCGGCGTCGCTCCGACCACAGCGGGCACCCGGACTACAGAAGGAGTCGGGTGATCGACAGGAGGGATGACGGCCGGGGCGGGCGGTGGCTCGGACGACTCGTCCGACGGCGCGGCGCGGGTGGCGCCGCGCCGTCCGGGTGACGACGCGGGTCGTCAGCCGTTGACGCGAGCGGCGAGGTCGCGCCCGACCTCGGCCGTCGTGCGTACTCGGTCGCCGCGCTCGACGAGGTCGGCCGCGACCGCGGCCTCCACGCGGGCGGCCTCCTCGGTGAGGCCGAGGTGGTCGAGCAGGAGCGAGACCGACAGCACGGTGGCGGTCGGGTCCGCCTTGCCCTGGCCCGCGATGTCCGGCGCCGAGCCGTGCACCGGCTCGAACATGGACGGCGCGGTGCGGTCCGGGTTGATGTTCGCCGACGCGGCGAGGCCGATGCCGCCGGTGATGGCGGCCGCCTGGTCCGTGAGGATGTCGCCGAACAGGTTGTCGGTGACGATCACGTCGAACCGCGACGGGTTGGTCGTGAGGAAGATCGTGGCCGCGTCGACGTGCAGGTAGTCCGTGGTGACGTCGGGGAACTCGGCGTTCACGGCCTCGACGGTGCGGCGCCACAGGTGCCCGGCGTGCACCAGCACGTTGTGCTTGTGCACCAGCGTGAGGTGCTTGCGGGGGCGGGCCTGGGCGCGGGCGAAGGCGTCGCGCACGACGCGCTCGACGCCGAACGCGGTGTTGACGGACACCTCGGTCGCGATCTCGTGCGGGGTGCCGACGCGCAGCGCGCCGCCGTTGCCCACGTACGGACCCTCGGTGCCCTCGCGGACGACGACGAAGTCCACCTCGCCCGGGTTGGCCAGCGGGCTCGTCACGCCGGGGTACAGCTTGCCCGGGCGCAGGTTCACGTAGTGGTCGAGCGAGAAGCGGAGCTTGAGCAGCAGACCGCGCTCGAGGACGCCCGACGGCACGCTCGGGTCGCCGATCGCGCCCAGGAGGATCGCGTCGTGGCCCTTGATGGCTGCCAGGTCGGCGTCGGTGAGCGTCTCGCCCGTGGCGTGCCACCGGCGCGCGCCGAGGTCGAACTCGGTCGTGGAGACCTTCACGTCCGCACCGGACACCGCCGCCTCGAGGACCGCGAGGCCCTGCTCCACGACTTCCGTACCGATGCCGTCGCCGGCCACCACTGCCAGGTCGATGCTCCGCGTCATGGGAGCGAGCCTAAGCCCACGGGGTCATGATGCGGACAGAAATCTCATTCTTCGGACACCATGCCACGTGACCGCGCAGGTCACGCGCGCACCCTCGACAAATGGCTTGTCGGGGCGGCCCGGCGCGCCCACGATCGCGGCATGACCCCGGACGACGAGGACCTCCGGCCGTACTTCGACGCGGCCGCCCAGAACTTGACCTTCAACTCCCCCCTCGGCGCCGCCCGGGCGGCCGACCTCGTCGAGCGCCTCGCGCCCCCGACGCCCGACACCCGCGTCCTCGACCTCGGCTGCGGCTCCGGCGAGCTGCTGCTGCGGCTGTGCGAGCGGCACGGCCTCGCCGGCGACGGCGTCGACCGGGCGCCGGCCGACCTCGAGCGCGCCAGGCAGGGGGCGAGGACGCGAGGCCTGGGCGACCGGGTCGCCTTCCACGAGGCGGACGCGACGACGTGGGACACGACGGCGGCCGTGGTGCTGAACGTCGGCGCCGGCCACATCTGGGGCGACGCCCCCGCCGCGCTCACCGCGCTGCACCGTCGCACCGAGGCCGGCGGGAGGCTGCTGTTCGGCGACGGCGTCTACGACGCCGAGCCCGACGCCGCGGTGCGGGAGGTCTTCGGCGACCTGCCCGACCTCGCCGGCCTGGCCCGCGCCGCGACGGACGCCGGGTTCCGCGTGCTGCACGCCGCCGCCTCGTCGCAGGCGGAGTGGGACGACTTCGAGTCCGACTGGCGCGCGGGGATCGAACGCCTCGGCACGCCGGGCGCCCGCGCCTTCTCCGACCAGCGGCGCGACGAGTACCTGGGCGGCTACCGCGGCGTGGTCGGCTTCGCCTGGCTGGTGCTCACGCCCGCGTAGCCGCCCGCCGGCGCACCTGGCGGACCTCCGCGAGGCCCGGACGTTCGTCGACGAGGCGCGCGCCGTCCGCCAGGAAGCCGTTGCCTCGGAGAGCCGGCGGCGCAGCTGTCCACAGGTTTGCGCCCCGGCGATAGAACAGGTGTTCGAACATCGCCTAGGATCGGGGCATGACGACGACGCTCCGCGACCCGGTCGCCGGCACCTCTGCCGGCACGGTCGACGGCGCGCGGTTGCGGGTCGAGGCGGCTCGGCTGGCCGCGCTGCCGCGCACGTGGGAGCCCTCCACGCGCGAGCTGCTCGACGAGGAATCACGCCACCAGGCCGCGGCGACAGGCAGTGCAGCGGGCACCCCGGCACCTACGCCGCCGTCGTGCCTGGCCGACCTGGACGGCGTGCTCGACGAGCTTGCCGACCTCGAGGCCCGCGTCGCGACGCTGCACGCCCGGCGCGCCGTGCTGCTGGCACGAGCCGTCGACCTGGCCGTGCTCCTGGAGCCCGACCTCGTCGACAGCAGCGACCCGGCCGTGCGCCGGGCACCCTCCGCCCGCAGGCTCGAGCTCGCCCACCGCGCCGTCGTCGCCGAGATCGCCACCACCCTGCACGTCGGCGAGCACGCCGCGGGCGGCCTCACCGACCACGCCGTCACCCTGACCGCCAAGGCACCCGCGACACTGACCGCTCTCGGCGAGGGGCGCCTGACCTGGGCACATGCTGTCCAGGTCACCAAGCACCTCAGCGACCTCACGCCCACCGAAGCACGAGAGATCGAACGATCCGTCCTCGCCTCGACCACCGACCCTGCCACCGGCCAGATCACCAGCACGCCCACCCAGGCCGGCACCACGACCCGCCGCGCCCGCGAGTCGAGTCGGCCCACCCCGTCCCTGCCGACGTCCGGCACGCCGAGGCCGCCCAGCACCGCGCGGTCTACCTCGACGAGGGCCGCGACGGCATGGCCTGGCTGGTCGCCCACCTGCCGGCACCGCTCGCCCATGCGGCCCACGACCGCCTCACCCGATCCGGCAGGCACCTCGTCGCCGAAGGCGACCCGCGCACCCTGGCCCAGGCCCGCGCCGACACCCTCGCCGCCCTCCTCCTTGACGACGGCTCTCTCGATGACGGCGCGCTCGACGACGGCACGACGGGACGGAGGGCGGACGCCGTCAAGGACTGCGACATCCCCACCGTCGAACCGCTGCGCGACGGGCCGTCACTGGCGACGCTGGCCCGCTCGATCCGGCCGCGGGTCACCGTCACGGTCCCGGTGCTCTCCCTGCTCGGCATCACCGACGCTCCCGCCACGATGGACGGGCATGTCCCCATCGACCCCGACACCGCGCGACAGCTCACCGCCCTCGCCCCGTCACTCCGGCGCATCCTCACCGATCCCGAGACCGGCACCGTCCTGTCGCACGGACGCACCACCTACGTCGTGCCCGCCGACCTCAAGGCGTTGGTGCGTGAACGCGACACCACCTGCCGCTTCCCCGGCTGTACCCACCCCGCCCAGCGAGCGGACCTCGACCACACCGTCGCCTGGGCCGACGGCGGCACCACGAACGCCACCAATCTCGCGGCGCTCTGTCGCCGACATCACGTCCTGAAACACCAGACCACCTGGAAGGTCACGCAGATCCCGGCCCCGAAGGCCCGACGACCGCACCCCGCAGACACCCGAGGCGCAGCGGGGTCTGACGGCTGGGCCGGCACGCTCGAGTGGGTCTCCCCCACCGGCCGCCGTCACACCACCCATCCCCCGCCGATCGACACCACCCGGCACCGCTCGCTCCCCCACGGCCACGAACCACCCGGAGGTGGCAATGACGATCCCCGGCACGAGGCAGGGCTCGCTCCTCGGCGCGAGAGGGCCGCGTCAGGGAAGCCCGCCGACATCGGTGCCGCTCTCGAGGCACCGCCGTTCTGAGGCATGGTGCCGGCCCGAAGATGCCATGGCCTGGACCCCTGGACTGCTCGGGCCCGGACGGCGTCGGGCGAGCCCCGAGGAACGCGTGATCACGGTCGAGCGCACTGGGCAGGGTGGGCCGCCGGCTGGACCAGCCGGTCGCTCTGGGTCAGGAGCGGAAGAGCACCTTGAACCGCTCGCAGACCACGGGCATCGCCGGGTCGAACTCGCGTCCGATCTGCGCGAGCGTCCTGCGCCAGTAGCGCTCGTGACCGTCGCGCCAGTCGGCCAGGGTGCGGTCCCCCTCCCCTTCGGCGGCGGCGTGCTCGGCGGTCACCTCGGCGAAGGGGACGGTGTCCACCTGGGTGGTCTTGATGAGGAGACGAGGTGCACCTGCGCCGTCGAGCACGATCGACAGGTCGCCCTTGCGCGGCAGCGGCTCGTCGGCCGCCTCGTACTCCCACACGGCGGCGGCGGTACCGGTCTTCACACCGTCGAGGACCAGCTGGAGCAGCTCGTCGGCCAGCTCGGGCGAGTCGCCGAACGACCACGCCGGCGGCGGCACGACGTTCTCGCTGCGCTCGCCCACCGCGCCCCCGTGGCTGGTACGGCCGGCGCTCGGCCGGGCGACGTCCCAGAACTGTGCGATGCGGTCCGCCTGGCCGGTGTCGGTCAGGCCGCTGTCGGTCAGGCCGGTCTCGTCCTGCCCCGGGTTCGCGTCGTCGGTCATGCTCCCATCCTGCCAGGCCACGCGCGTGGCACGATGCCGGGATGCTCACGCGCGTCGCCGCCTATGCCCTCGTCGTCGAGGACGACCGCATCCTGCTCCCGCACTGGTCCGCCGACACCGGGTCGGGCTGGACGATGCCCGGCGGCGGGATCGACCCCGGCGAGCACCCCGAGGACGCCGTCGTGCGCGAGCTGCGCGAGGAGACCGGGTACGAGGTCGCGCTCGACGGGCTCCTCGGCGTCGACAGCATCGTCGTCCCGACAGAGCGCAGGTACGACGTCGGCCTCGGCACCCCGACCGAGCCGATGCACGGCATCCGCATCGTGTACCGCGCGCACGTCGTCGGCGGGGAGCTGACCGTCGAGACGGACGGCTCCACCGACGACGTCGCGTGGCACCGCCTCTCCGACGTGGACGCACTCGACCGGGTGGGGCTGGTCGACGTCGTCCGCGGCTGGGCCGGCCTGCTGGGCTGACCGGCTGGAACTACCTCGCGCGGTCGCGAACTACCTCGCGCAGTCGCGAACTACCTCGCGCAGTCGCGAACTACCTCGCGCAGTCGCGAACTACCTCGGGGCCCTGACCTCGGTGCGCGGACGCACGTGCGGCCGCCGACCCGGGGTCTCCGGGGCGGCGGCCGCGCGCGTCGCTGCTGACGGTGTGGGTCAGCGAGCGGCGCTGCCCTCCGTGTAGTCGGAGTCAGCGGGCTTGATCCACGAGAACATCTTCCGCAGCTCGCGGCCGGTGGTCTCGATCGGGTGCGCCTCGCCCTTCTCGCGGAGCGCGGTGAACTCGGGGGCGCCGGCGTCCTGGTCGGCGATGAAGCGCTCGGCGAAGGCGCCGTTCTGGATGTCCGCGAGGACGGCCTTCATGTTCTCCTTGACGTGCGGGTCGATGACGCGCGGGCCGGAGACGTAGTCGCCGTACTCGGCCGTGTCGGAGACGGACCAGCGCTGCTTGGCGATGCCACCCTCGACCATGAGGTCGACGATCAGCTTCAGCTCGTGCAGCACCTCGAAGTACGCGACCTCGGGCTGGTAGCCCGCCTCGGTCAGCGTCTCGAAGCCGTACTGGACCAGCTGCGAGGCGCCGCCGCACAGCACGGCCTGCTCGCCGAAGAGGTCGGTCTCGGTCTCCTCGGTGAACGTGGTCTTGATGCCGCCGGCGCGGAGGCCGCCGATGCCCTTCGCGTACGAGAGGGCGAGCTCCCACGCGGAGCCGGACGCGTCCTGCTCGACGGCGACGATCACGGGCACGCCGCGGCCGTCGACGTACTCGCGGCGCACGAGGTGGCCCGGGCCCTTGGGGGCGACCATGAGCACGTCGTGGCCGGCCTCGGGCTTGATGTAGCCGAACCGGATGTTGAAGCCGTGCCCGAAGACGAGCGCCGCGCCCTCGGTGAGGTTCGGGGCGATCTCGTCGCGGTACACGTGCCGCTGGACCTGGTCCGGCGCGAGGATGACGACGACGTCCGCCTCCTTCACGGCGTCGGCGACGGTCAGCACGCGCAGGCCCTCGTCCTCGGCCTTCTTGGCGGACGCCGAGCCCTCGCGCAGGCCGACGCGGACGTCGACGCCGGAGTCGCGCAGGTTCAGCGCGTGCGCGTGCCCCTGGCTGCCGTACCCGATGACGGCGACCTTGCGCTGCTGGATGATGGACAGGTCGGCGTCGTCGTCGTAGAACAGCTCAGCCACGGTGATGCTCCTCGGTCTCGATACTTCGATTCTCGGTACTTCTGGTCGGTTTCTCGGTGGTCACCGGCAGGGGTGACGGTACGCGAACCGTGTCAGGCGGTGCGTACCCGCTCCAGCGCTCGGTCGGTGATGGACCGCGAGCCGCGGCCCACCGCGAGCGTGCCGGACTTCACGATCTCCCGGACGCCGTAGGGCTCGAGCGCGCTGAGCAGCGCGGACAGCTTCGCGGCGGTGCCGGTCGCCTCGATGACGACGGTGTCGGGCACCACGTCCACCACGTGGGCGCGGAACAGGTCGACCACCTCGAGCACCCCGGCGCGCGTGGTGGCGTCGGCCCGCACCTTGACGAGCATGAGCTCGCGCTGCACGGAGGACTCCGGGTCCAGCTCGACGATCTTGATGACGTTGACCAGCTTGTTGAGCTGCTTGGTCACGTGCTCGAGCGGGTGCTCCTCGACGTCGACCACGACCGTGACGCGCGAGATCTCCTCGTGCTCGGTGGGGCCGACGGCCAGGGAGTGGATGTTGAACGCGCGGCGCGCGAACAGCGCGCTGACGCGAGTGAGGACGCCCGGCTTGTTCTCGACCAGCACGGACAGGGTGTGACGCGACATGGTGGCTCTCCGTCTCTGCTCGCGGCCGGTCAGTCTTCGCGGTCCCACGCGGGCGAGATGCCACGCGCGTACTGAATGTCGTCGTTCGGGACGCCCGCGGCGACCATCGGCCACACCATGGCGTCGCGCGAGACCTGGAAGTCGATGACCACCGGGCGGTCGTCGATCTCCTGCGCCCGCTTGATCGCGGCGTCGACCTCGTCCTCGCGCTCCACGCGGATGCCCTCGCAGCCGTAGGCGTCGGCGAGCTTCACGAAGTCGGGGATGCGCCGCGTGCCGTGCCCGGTGTGCAGGTCGGTGTTGGAGTACCGCTCCTCGTAGAAGAGCGTCTGCCACTGCCGGACCATGCCGAGCGAGCTGTTGTTGATCAGCGCCACCTTGATCGGGATGTCGTTGATCGCGCAGGTCGCGAGCTCCTGGTTGGTCATCTGGAAGCAGCCGTCGCCGTCGATGGCCCACACCTCGCGGTCGGGCTCGCCCACCTTGGCGCCCATCGCTGCCGGGACCGCGAAGCCCATCGTGCCCAGGCCGGCCGAGTTGAGCCACGTGCGGGGACGCTCGTAACGGATGAACTGCGCCGCCCACATCTGGTGCTGCCCCACGCCCGCGGCGTAGATCGCGTCCGGGCCGGCGAGCTCGCCCAGCCGGGAGATCACGTGCTGCGGGGACAGGTGTCCGTCGGCGGTGGGCGTGTACCCGAGCGGGTAGGTCTCGCGCCACGTGTCGAGCTGGTGCCACCAGGCGGCCAGGTCGGGGCGACCCACCTTGGCGTGCTCGGCCTCGAGGGCCGGCACCAGGTCGGCGATCACCTCGCGCAGGTCCCCGACGATCGGCACGTCCACGGGCCGGTTCTTGCCGATCTCCGCGGGGTCGATGTCGGCGTGCACGACGGCGGCGTGCGGCGCGAAGCTCGACAGCCGGCCGGTCACCCGGTCGTCGAACCGGGCGCCGAGGGCGACCACGAGGTCGGCCTTCTGCAGCGCCGCCACCGCGGGCACCGTGCCGTGCATGCCGGGCATGCCCAGGTGCTGCGGGTGGCTGTCGGGCACGGCTCCGCGCGCGGTGAGCGTCGTGACGACGGCGGCCCCCGAGACGTCGACCAGACGGCGCAGCGCCTCCGACGCGCCCGAGCGGATGACGCCACCGCCCACGTACAGCACCGGGCGGCGGGCGGTGGCGAGCAGCTTCGCGGCCTCGCGGATCTGCTTGGCGTGCGGCTTGGTCACCGGGTGGTAGCCGGGCAGGGCCAGCTCCTGCGGCCAGGAGAACGTGGTGCGCGCCTGCATCGCGGACTTCGCGATGTCCACCAGCACCGGCCCGGGCCGGCCGGTCGAGGCGATGTGGAACGCCTCGGCGATGGTGCGCGGGATCTCGGCAGGGTCGGTGACGAGGTAGGAGTGCTTGGTGATCGGCATCGTGATGCCGACGATGTCCGCCTCCTGGAACCCGTCGGTGCCGATGAGCGACTGCGCCACCTGACCGGTGATCGCGACCAGCGGCACCGAGTCCATGTGCGCGTCGGCGAGCGGGGTGACGAGGTTCGTCGCGCCGGGGCCGGAGGTCGCCATCGTGACGCCGACCTTGCCCGTCGCGTGGGCGTATCCCTGGGCCGCGTGGCCGCCGCCCTGCTCGTGCCGCACCAGGACGTGGCGGATCTGCTTCGAGTCCATGAGCGGGTCGTAGAGCGGAAGGATGGCGCCGCCCGGGATGCCGAAGACGTTCTCGACGCCGACCGACTCGAGGGAACGGACGATCGACTCGGCGCCGGTGACCTCCTCACCGGACACTGCTCGGTCGGCGGGGCGCGCGGTGCGCGCGGCCACCTGGGCGGGGGTCGGGTTCGGCTGGACCATCGGTCTCTCCTGCCGGTCGGTCTGGGCGAGGGGTCTGGCGAAGGGTTGTCCGTGCAATAAAAAAGCCCCCGGTCCCGACACTGCGGGACTGACGAGGGTGAGCGCGCTGACGAAGCCTGGTGCGTGGGCCTAGTCGGCGCGCCCGGGAAGAAGTACTACGAGGATCGTCTGCACGGATCGAACGTTACGCCCGCCACCTCCCGATGTCACGTCGTGAGCCCGGTGTCCCATCATGCGGACAGCATGCGGGACGCCGGGCTCACGAGCTGCGGGGATGCGGGGAGGTCAGCTCACGTCACGACGGCGGAAGACCAGGACCGCGAGCGCGGTCAGCACGACGGCGATCACGAGCAGCACCAGCCCGCCCTGCGCCGTGGTCACGACGTGGTCCACCGGCGTGCACTCGTAGACGCCGTCGGCGTTCCGCGTGCAGTTGTCGGTGGTGAACACCGACCCGCCCTGCAGCCACGCCGTCAGCGCCGTCGTCGGCAGCCACCGCTGCGGCTCGCCGAGCGCGGAGCCGAAGGCGAGGCAGCCCCACGCGACGACCCCCACGACGCCCACCGCGGCTGCGGCGTGCTTGAGGAGCACGCCCAGGGCCACACCGACGGCGGCGAGCACGACGCCCGCGGCGACGAGCCTGCCGGTGAACGCCGCGACCTCCAGCCAGACCGCGCCGGTGAGGTCGCCCAGCGTGCCGAACGACGCGTACACCGCGTACGACGTTCCGACCAGGAGCGCGAACCCGACCGCCACCAAGGGGATCGTCCCGAGCGAGGTCGCCACGGCCTTCGACCAGTACACCCGGTGCCGGCGCGGCTCGAAGGTCAGCCACATGCCCAGCGACCCGCTGTTGACCTCGGCGGTCACGAAGCTGACACCGACCACCAGCGCCACGAGGAGGAGCAGGATCGCGAGGTCGTCCAGGGACGACAGGCCGGCCCATCCGTTCCAGACCGAGCCCCGGATCTCGGCGACGGCGGTGGCCGTGGCGTCGTCCTGCGTGTTGACCTCCATGCCTCCGTACATCATCTCGTTCTGCGCCTTGTCGGGGACGAAGGTCTGCGTCGGCGGCAGGTAGTACTCCAGGCGCGGCGCCATCTGGTCGCAGCCCCACTCCTCGGCGGTGGCGCCCTCCGCCTCGGCCCCGGCCTCGCAGTCGGCGACCTGCTCGTCGCCGTCCTTCTCCCACGCCTCCAGGTCGGTCGCGTACATCTCCCGGGCGTTCGCGACGTCCTGGTCGCTCGGCGGGGCTGCCGACAGGAAGGTTCCCAGGCCGGTCAGCGCGACGACGACGAGCACCCCGACGCACGCCCAGCGGGTGACCTGCCTCGCCCACAGCCTCCGCAGCTCTACCCGCAGCAGGCGGCTCATGCGTCCACCTCCGTCGTCGTGCCGTGCCCGGCGGCGTGCGCAGGCTCGGGCGGGGTGCCGCCCCGCTTGGTCCGGCCGCCCTTGTGGGTGTGGCCCCCGGGCGTCTCGTGCGCCGTGAGGCCCAGGAACACCGACTCCAGGTCGGCCTGGAGCGGCGCGAGCTCGTGCACCCACACGCCGCGCTCCCCCAGCGCGCGGTTGACCGCGCCGGGGTCGGCGGCGCCGTCCACGACGAGGGCGTCGTGCTCGCGGCGCACCAGCAGCCCGCCGGTCTCCAGCACGCTCGTCGCGATCGTGACGTCTTCCGGCGACACGCGCAGGCGGACCGACCGCGTGGCCGTGCCGGCGCCGATGAGGTCGGCCACCCGCCCGGACGCGACGAGGCGCCCGCGGGCGACGATCGAGACCGTGTCCGCGATCTGCTCCACCTCGGCGAGGATGTGGCTGGAGACCAGCACCGTCTTGCCCTGGTCGGCCAGGCCGCGCATCGTCTGGCGGATCTCCCGGATGCCCGCGGGGTCGAGCCCGTTGGTCGGCTCGTCGAAGATCAGCAGGTCCGGGTCCTTGAGGAGCGTCCCGGCGATGGCGAGCCGCTGCTTCATCCCGAGGGAGTAGGTGCGGTACTTGTCGCGCTCCCGCCCGGTGAGCCCGACCTCGTCGATGACGGCGTCCACGCGGCCCGCGGGCGCGCCGATCGCATCGGCGAGCAGGCGCAGGTTGCGGCTGGCGCTGAACGCCGGGAAGAACTTGGGGCTCTCGACGATGGCGCCCACCCGGCCCACCACCTCGGGCAGGCGCTTCGGCACCTCGTGGCCGAAGATCGTGGCGGTGCCGCGGTCCGGTCGCACCAGCCCGAGGAGCATGCGGATCGTCGTCGTCTTCCCCGAGCCGTTCGGGCCCAGGAAGCCGTGCACCCCGCCTACCGGCACCCGCAGGTCGAGCCCCTCGACCCCGACCGACCTCCCCCGCACGCTGCGGTACGTCTTGCGCAGGCCTCGCGTCTCGATCGCGAGATCTGCGCCGGCTGTCTCGGACACCGCCACCTCCTCGTGGCCGCGGGGTCACCGGGCCGGGTCGCCGCCCCGGTCGCTCCGGTGCGCGCCCCGGAGCCTAGCGGCTGGTCAGCCGGCGTGCCGAGAGCTCTGCCAGGTCAGGCGCCCCACGCCTCGGCACGGCCGGGGATGACGGCGATGTCCACCTCGTTGCCCTCCGGGTCGGTGACGGTGCGGAAGAACGGCGCCTCGGCGTCCCGCACCACCCGGCCGCCGGCCGCCACGGCCGCCGCGACCCGCGCGTCCGCGACGTCGGCCGGCACCATGACGTCCACGTGGATCCGGTTGCGCTGCTCGCGCGGGGCGGTCATGGGCTGCAGGAACACCGACGGCCCGCGCAGCAGCGGGTCGTACAGGTCCGTCTCGCCTCGCGCCCGGTAGCCGAGCGCCGCGACCCAGAACGCCTGCACGGCGGGGACGTCGAGCGCGTCGAAGGTCAGCTGCACGTCCCGCAGCTGCGCCGGCTCGGCCCGCACCCCCAGGTCCCGCGCGGCCGCCTGCGCCTGCTGCGCGACCCGGAGGCGGGCGGCATCGACCCACCCGTCCTCCGGCGGCCCGACCCGCAGGGTGACGCCCGAGTAGCGCAGGTCGGCGAACAGCGGCACGCCCGCCTCCTCCGCCGCGCGAGCGGCGCGTGCGACGAGCTCGACGCCCAGGTCGAACCCGCCCGTGACGTAGTGCGCGCTGGCTCCCTGCAGCACCCGCCAGTCCTCCACGCCGCCCGCCGCGCGGAACTCCTCCGGGGTGAGCAGACCCTCCTCCAGGTCCTCGTCGAAGCCCTCCCAGGAGACGATGTCGGCCTCGTTCCCCTCGGCGTCCGCGAGCGTCCACCAGTGCGGCACGAACTCCTCCGTCGTGACCCGCCCGCCGGCCGCGAGCGCCGCGTCGACCCGCGCCTGCCGCACGTCGTGCGGCACGAAGACGTCGAGGTGCAGGCGGTTGCGCAGGGGCCGCGGCTCGGACATCTCCTGGAACCACACGCCGGGCCAGCGGGAGTGGGGGTCCCTGAGGTCCTCACCCGTGCGCTCGTGCCCCAGCACGACGCCCCAGAACGGCATCACCTGCTCGCGCTCCGCCGCGTCGATCGTCAGCTCCACCTCCTGCACGCCGGCCGGGTCGGCCGCCAGCCCCAGGTCTGCGGCGGCGGCGGACACCTCGCGCGCCAGCGCGACGTCGCGCTCGCTCAGGCCGTCCACGTCGTGGGAGACCACGCGCACGACGACGCCGTCCGCGCGCAGGTCGACGTCGGGGTGGTGGTCGGCGCCGTCCGCGAGCACCCGTACCCGTTCCAGGAGCACCGCGCCCTCCCCGGGCGACCGTGTGCGGAACAGTGCGCTCGCGCCCCGGCCCAGGGCCCGCCAGTCGGCCGTGCCTTCCGCGGCCTCGAACCCTGCCGGCGTGATCTCGTCGGCCATCGGTCGCTCCGTCCGTCGCGCTGCCTCGTCCCCCGCCCGGTCCACCCTGCCCCGGTGCCGCAGGCTTCGCGCGACGAGGGTCGGACGTCAGCGACGCCCGGCCTGCTCGACCGGGATCTCCAGCTCGCGGGCAGCGTCGCTGATCCGGCGGGCCAGGTCCACGTCACGGTCGGTCAGGCCTCCGGAGTCGTGCGACGACGTGCGCACGGTCACCGTGGTGTACCGCAGGTCGACGTCGGGGTGGTGGTTCACCGCGTCGGCGATCTCGGCGATCGCGTCCACGAACCGTGCCCCGGCGGCGAAGGACCCGGTGCGGAAGACGGCGGTGGCGGAGCCGTCGTTCGCGCGCCAGTCGGCGACGCCGTCGGCGTGGGTGAACTGCTTCGGCGTCATCGAGTCGGTCATGGCCTCAGCATCGCCCGGCGGACCGCACCTCGCCTGGCGACGCTCAGCCGGTGACGGCGCTCGGCTCGGGGTCGTCGTCGAACGCCGGGAGCCCGTCGATGCTCGTGCGGTTCTTCAGCCGCCGGTAGGCCGCCTGCCCCTCGACGCCCTTGCGGTCCATGTACGGCGGCAGCAGGTCGCGCTCCCCCACATGGTCCATCAGCGGGACGCCGTAGCCGCAGGAGTCCGACACGCGCTCGACGTCGACCACGATCACCGCGCGGGCACCCCGGCGCTCGGGGAACCGCGGCGCCCACGACGCGTACTCGTCGTCGTACAGCGTCACGACCCGGCCCCGGCCGTGCAGGCGGACGATGTTCGGCGGCCCGTCGAACGCGCAGAACATGAGCGTGATCCGCCCGTTCTCGCGCAGGTGCGCGATGGTCTCTGCCCCGGACGCGGTGAGGTCGAGGTAGGCGACGGTGTGCTCGTCGACCACGACGAACGACCCGTCGACACCCTTCGGCGAGACGTTGACGTGCCCGTCGGCCGCCAGCGGGGCGGACGCGACGAAGAACATGTGCTGGGCCTCGACGAACGCCCGCAGGCGACCGTCGATCTTCTCGTGCACCTTGCCCACGACCACTCCTCGCCTCGATGCCGTCGCCCCGCGCGAGCACGTCACGGGGCGACGCGAGCCTAGACCGAGCCGCCGCGAGACTCAGCCCAGGACGGCGCCCTTGGAGGCCGACTGCACGAGCTTCGTGTACTTCGCCAGCACCCCCCGCGTGTACCCGTGCGACAGCGGCGACCAGCCGTCGCGCCGGGCGGCCAGCTCGGCGTCGTCGACCAGCAGGTCCAGGGTCTTGCGCGCGACGTCGAGGCGGATGCGGTCGCCGTCGCGCACGAACGCGATCGGCCCGGCGTCCACGGCCTCGGGTGCGATGTGCCCCACGCACAGCCCGGTGGTGCCCCCGGAGAACCGTCCGTCGGTCACGAGGAGCACGTCCTTGCCGAGCCCGGCGCCCTTGATCGCGCCCGTGATGGCGAGCATCTCCCGCATGCCCGGGCCGCCCTTGGGGCCTTCGTACCGGATCACGACGACGTCGCCGGCGGTGATGGTGCCGTCCTCGAGCGCGTCGAGCGCGGCGCGCTCCCGCTCGAAGACGCGGGCCGTGCCCTCGAAGACGTCGGAGTCGAAGCCGGCCGACTTCACCACCGCCCCCTCGGGGGCGAGCGACCCGTGCAGGATCGTGATGCCACCCGTCGGGTGGATCGGCCGGTCCAGGGCGCGCAGGATCTTGCCGTCCGGGTCGGGCGGGTCGATGTCCGCGAGGTTCTCCGCGACCGTGCGGCCCGTGACGGTGAGGCAGTCGCCGTGCAGCAGCCCCGCGTCCAGCAGCGCCTTCATCACCACCGGCACCCCGCCGATCCGGTCGACGTCGTTCATGACGTAGCGCCCGAACGGCTTCAGGTCGCCCAGGTGCGGCACTCGGTCGGCCACCCGGGAGAAGTCGTCGAGGGTCAGCTCGACCTCCGCCTCGTGCGCGATGGCGAGCAGGTGCAGCACGGCGTTGGTGGACCCGCCGAACGCCATCACCACCGCGATGGCGTTCTCGAACGCCTCCTTGGTGAGGATCTGGCGGGCGGTGATGCCGCGCCGCAGCAGCTCGACCACCGCCTCGCCCGAGGCCTGCGCGAACGCGTCGCGGCGCCGGTCCGCCGAGGGCGGCGCGGCCGAGCCCGGCAGCGACATGCCCAGCGCCTCGGCCGCCGACGCCATGGTGTTCGCCGTGTACATCCCGCCGCAGGCCCCCTCGCCCGGGCAGATGGCCCGCTCGATGCGACCGACGTCCTCCTCGCTCATCAGCCCGCGGGCGCACGCCCCGACGGCCTCGAACGCGTCGATGATCGTGACGTCCTTCTCGGTGCCGTCCGACAGCTTCACCCAGCCCGGCATGATCGACCCGGCGTAGAGGAACACGCTGGCGAGGTCGAGCCGGGCGGCGGCCATGAGCATGCCGGGCAGCGACTTGTCGCACCCCGCGAGGAGCACGGACCCGTCGAGACGCTCCGCCTGCATCACCGTCTCCACGGAGTCCGCGATGACGTCCCGCGACACGAGCGAGAAGTGCATCCCCTCGTGCCCCATGGAGATGCCGTCCGAGACCGAGATCGTGCCGAACTCCAGCGGGTACCCGCCGCCCGCGTGCACGCCGTGCTTCACCGCCTGCGACAGCCGGTCGAGCGACAGGTTGCACGGCGTGATCTCGTTCCACGAGCTCGCCACGCCGATCTGCGGCTTCGCGAAGTCGTCGTCGCCGAGCCCGACGGCGCGCAGCATGCCGCGCGCGGCCGTCGCCTCCAGCCCGTCGGTGACCTGGCGGGAACGGGGCTTGAGGTCGGGTGTGCGGTCCTGTGCGGCGGTGGCGTCGGCGCTCATGGACTCACTGTAGGAGCGGCACCCTCTCCGGTCGCGGCGGCGACCTCGACCAGCGCGTCGCGGACCGCCTCCACGCCGACGCGCACCTCGTCGAACGAGGTCGACAGGGGCGAGAGCCCGAGCCGCAGGCCGTTCGGCCGGCGGAAGTCGGGGATCACCCCGCGCTCCCACAGCAGCGGCAGGGTGCGCTCGAACGCGTCGTGGTCCACCGTCACGTGGCTGCCGCGGCGGTCGTCGTCGCGCGGCGACGCGACCCGGACGCCGTGCGGCACCAGCAGGTCGTCCACCAGCTCCAGCGCGTACCGGGTGAGCGCCACCGACTTCGCGCGGACCGCGTCCAGGCCGGCCTCGTCGAGCAGGTCGAGCATGTCCTGCATCGCCAGCATGCCGACGATCGCGGGCGTCCCGGACAGGAACCGCCGCACGCCGGGGTGCGGCGCGTAGGCGGGGCCCATCTCGAAGGGCCGGTCGCTGCCCATCCAGCCCTGGATCGGCTGGACCAGCTCGTCCTGCAGGTCCCCGCGCACGTACCCGAACGCGGGCGACCCTGGCCCGCCGTTGAGGTACTTGTACGTGCAGCCCGCAGCCAGGTCCGCGCCCCACGCGTCCAGCGCGACGGGGACGGCGCCCGCGGAGTGGCACAGGTCCCACAGCACGAGCGCCCCGGCCTCGTGCGCGCGACGCGTGATCTCGGCGGCGTCGCTCACGTAGCCCGAGCGGTACGCGACATGGCTGAGGACGACCAGCGCCGTGCGGTCGGTCAGCAGCGCGGACACCTGGTCGGGCGTCACGCCGCCGTCGTGCTCGGGAGCGATCCAGCGCAGCGTGGCCCCGTGCTCGCGCGCGACGCCCTCCAGCACGTAGCGGTCGGTCGGGAAGTTGCCCGAGTCGAGGACGATCTCGTCGCGCCCGGCGACCCGCGGCGAGGCCAGCGCCGCCCGCACGAGCTTGTACAGGACGACCGTCGTGGAGTCTGCGACGAACGTCTGCCCGGGCGCCGCGCCGAGCGTGACCGCGCCGATCCGGTCCCCGACCCGCAGCGGCAGGTCGTACCACTCCTCGTCCCAGCCGCGGATGAGGCGGGCACCCCACACCTCCGTCGCGAAGCGCGCGAGCCGCTCGGCCGACGCCCGCGTGGGGCGGCCGAGCGAGTTGCCGTCGAGGTAGGCGGTCACCTCGTCGGAGTCGACGAACGCGGAGCGGAACCGGGCCAGCGGGTCGGCGGCGTCGAGCGCGGCGGCCCGGTCGCGCCCGGTCACGGCGTCGGTGGTCATGCGGTTCCTCCGGTCTCGGTAGGCAGGTCGGTGGGCAGGTCGGTGGTCGGCGGGACGAAACCAGGGTCCCGCAGGTCCGCGAGATCGAGGACGGTGGCGCGGGCGAGCCATGCCGCGTGGACGTGGCCGTCGTCGGTCCGTGCGGGAGCGGGGCCGGGCACGAACGACACGAGCCCGGCGGGCGGGTCGTCGCCCACCAGCGCCGCGAGCAGCGAGCGCCGGCCGAGCCCGGCCGTCGCGAGCGCGGCGAGCTCTCGCGCGTTCAGGCCGACCGGCAGCGGGCCGTTGCCCAGGTCCGTGCCGTAGCGGACCCGGCCGCCCGCCACGGCGAAGCGCGCCACATTGTCGAGCGCGACCTCGTGCTCGGTGGTGAGGTCGCCCCAACCGTGGATGTCGAGCGTGCTGACCCACGTCATCGGCGATCGCGTCGTCCCCCCGGCGGCCATGGCCGCGAGCAGCGCGTCGGGCAGGCGCTCGCTGAACGGGGCGTGCGCCAGGCGGTCGACGCCCGCCTCGAACGCCCGCGCCGCCTGCCCCGGCCCTTCCGCGTGGGCGACGACGTCGCGGCCGCGGGCGTGCGCGCGCTCGACGACGGCGGCGAGGGTGGCGTCGTCGGGCACGGGTCCTGCCGTGCCGTGCAGCGCGACCTTGACGAACGACGCCCCGGCGTCCACCTGCCGGTCCACGGCCGCGGCCGCCGCGGACGGGTCGCCGATCTCGTCGACGGCGCCCGCAGGCGCCCACGACCGGTCGGACGGGTAGCCGCCGGGTGCGGTGATGAACGCGCCGGCGAACGCGACGCGTGGGAGGGCGGGGTCGGCAGCAAGGTCGGCGATCACCCGGGGGATCCAGCCCAGGTCGTGCACGGCGGCGACGCCGCGGGCGCGCAGCGGCGCCGGGTCCACGAGGCCGAGGTGCACGTGCGCATCGGTGAACGGGGGCAGCAGCGTGCCGGCCTCCTCCAGCCGCCGACGCACCGGTGCGGGGACGTCGGCGGGCAGGACGACCCGGGCGACCCCCGGGGGCACGACCAGCGGGCGGGTCACGACCGCGCGCCCGGGCCGGCGGTCGCGCCGATCTCGGTGCGCACGGCGAACAGCTCGGGGAAGAACGTGAGGTCGAGCGCCCGCTGCAGGAAGCCGACGCCGCTGGACCCGCCGGTGCCGCGCTTGGTGCCGATGATCCGCAGCACGGTCTTCATGTGCCGGAACCGCCACAGCTGGAAGTTGTCCTCCAGGTCGACGAGCTCCTCGCAGGTCTCGTACGCCGACCAGTCGGACTCCGGCTCGGCGTAGATGCGGCGGAACACCTCGACCAGGTCGTCGTCGAGCGTGTGCGCCGTCGTGACGTCACGGTCGAGCACGCGCTGCGGCACGTCGTGACCGTGCCGGGCGAGGTAGCGCAGGAACTCGTCGTACACGCTCGGCTCGGCCAGCAGGCGGGCGAGCTCGGCGCGCGCCTCCGGCTCGGCGTCGAACACGGCGAGCATGCGGGCGTTCTTGTTGCCGAGCAGGAACTCGACGGCGCGGTACTGCCAGGACTGGAAGCCGGAGGCGTTCCCGAGGAACCCGCGGAACTGCGCGTACTCGCTCGGCGTGAGGGTCGCGAGCACCGACCACTGCTCGGTGAGCGTGCGCTGCACGTGCTTGACCCGCGCGATGCGCTTGAGCGCCGCCCCGAGCTCGTCCGCCGCGAGCAGGTCGCGCGCGGAGACGAGCTCGTGCAGGACGAGCTTGAGCCACAGCTCCGTCGTCTGGTGCTGCACGATGAACAGCATCTCGTCGTGGTGCGCCGGGGTGCTGATCGGCTCCTGGGCGGCGAGCAGACGGTCCAGGTGCAGGTAGGAGCCGTACGTCATGCGCTCGCGCAGGTCGGTGACGATGCCCGGCTCCAGCTCGCGCTCGTTGTCGGACGCGGGGCGGGGGTGGTCGGCCATGGCGCGGAGCCTATGCCACGGCCGACGACCCCGTCCCCTCGCGGGCGCCGGTCAGGTCAGCGCCCGGTCAGGTCAGCGCCGGGTGATGAGCGAGACGTCGCGCACGGCGCCGCGGTCGGCGGACGTCGCCATCGCCGCGTAGGCCTGGAGCGCCGGGGACACGTAGCGGTCGCGGTTCTCGGGCTGCCACGGGTTCTCCCGGGCCTCCATCTTGGCGCGCCGCTCCGCGAGCACCTCGTCCGACACGTGCAGGCGGATCAGGCGGGTGTCGACGTCGATCTCGATCTCGTCGCCGTCCTCGACCAGGCCGATGACGCCGCCGGCGGCAGCCTCGGGCGAGACGTGCCCCACCGAGATGCCGCTCGACCCGCCGGAGAACCGGCCGTCGGTGATGAGCGCGCACACCTTGCCCAGCCCGCGGCCCTTGATGAACGACGTCGGGTAGAGCATCTCCTGCATGCCCGGGCCGCCGGACGGGCCTTCGTACCGCACCACCACGACATGACCCGGCTTCACCTGCTTGGTGAGGATCTTCTCGACGGCGTCCTCCTGCGACTCGCAGACGAGCGCGGTGCCGACGAAGTGGAAGACGTCGGGGTCGACGCCCGCCGTCTTGAACACGGCGCCGTCCTCGGCGAGGTTGCCGCGCAGCACCGCCAGGCCGCCCTCCACGGTGTACGCGTGCTCGAGGTCGCGGATGCACCCGTCGGCCGCGTCCGTGTCGAGGCTCTCCCACACGTTCGACGTCGAGAACGCCTGCGTGGTGCGCACCCCGCCGGGGGCGGCGTGGAACAGCTCGACGGCCTGGGCCGTGGCCTTGCCGCCGCGGACGTCCCAGTCGTCCAGCCAGCCGCGCAGCGTGGGCGAGTGCACGGAGGTGACGTCGTGGTCGAGCAGCCCGGCGCGGTCCAGCTCCCCGAGCAGGGCGGGGATGCCGCCGGCGCGGTGCACGTCCTCCATGTGGAAGCTCGGGTGGTTCGGCGCGACCTTGCTCAGGCACGGCACCCGGCGGCTGATCGTCTCGATGTCGGACAGGTCGAAGTCGACCTCGCCCTCCTGCGCCGCGGCCAGGATGTGCAGCACCGTGTTGGTGGACCCGCCCATCGCCACGTCGAGGGTCATCGCGTTGGAGAACGCCGCCTTGGTCGCGATCGACCGGGGGGCCGCGGAGTCGTCCTCGTCGTCGTAGTAGCGCCTGGCCAGGTCGACGATGGTGCGGCCGGCCTCGAGGAACAGCTCCTTGCGGGCGCTGTGCGTGGCCAGCGTGGAGCCGTTGCCCGGCAGCGACAGGCCCAGCGCCTCGGTGAGGCAGTTCATCGAGTTCGCGGTGAACATGCCGGAGCACGAGCCGCACGTGGGGCAGGCGTTCTCCTCGACCTGGGCGAGGGCGCTGTCGGACACGTTGTCGTCGGCCGAGTAGTTGATCGCGTTGATGAGGTTGAGCGGGGTCTTCGCGACACCGTCGGCCACGATCGCCTTGCCGGCCTCCATCGGGCCGCCCGACACGAAGATCACCGGGATGTTGAGCCGCAGCGCCGCGTTGAGCATGCCCGGCGTGATCTTGTCGCAGTTGGAGATGCACACGAGGGCGTCGGCGCAGTGCGCGTTGACCATGTACTCGACCGAGTCGGCGATCAGGTCGCGGCTGGGCAGCGAGTAGAGCATGCCGCCGTGGCCCATCGCGATGCCGTCGTCGACGGCGATCGTGTTGAACTCCTTGGCCACGCCGCCGGCTTCCTGGATCGCGGAGGCGACGAGGTCGCCCATGTCCTTGAGGTGGACGTGGCCCGGGACGAACTGCGTGTACGAGTTCGCGATCGCGACGATCGGTTTGCCGAAGTCCTCCGCGCCCATGCCGGTCGCGCGCCACAGCGCGCGGGCACCGGCCATGTTGCGGCCGTGGGTGGACGTCCGAGAGCGCAGGGGGCGGCTCATGTCAGCTCCTTCGACGAGTGGTGCCGCGCGTCGCTGACGACGCGCACGAGCACGCTACGCCCGCCGTCCCGGATCGCGGGCGAGATGTCCGCCCAGTGGTCGATCGGCCTGCTCAGGAGGCTCCGGCGCTGTGGGTGCGCTCGAGCTCGTCCGCGTGGCGGATGTGCCGCGTGACCCACGGGGCGAGCAGCAGCAGGAGCCCCGCGAACACCAGCGCCACGATGCCGATCCCCCCGAAGTACTGCGTGTCGGACACGCCCTCGGTCGCCTCGATGGTCTGCGCGGTGATCGCCTGGCCGGCGGCCGACGACAGGAACCACAGCGCCATCGCCTGCCCGCGGAACGCCCGCGGCGCGAGCAGCGTGGTGGCGGCGATGCCGACCGGCGACAGGCACAGCTCGCCGAGCGTCTGGATGACGTAGACGCCCATGAGGACCCACGGCGGCGCGAGCTCGTCCGCGAAGACCTCCGACATCCCCGCGAGGAACAGGAACGACAGCGCCGCGAGGGTCAGGCCCATGACGAACTTGTAGGCCGTGGGCGGCCGGTCACCCGTCTTCGTCCAGATCCACGCGAACACGGGTGCCAGGATGATGATCGTCGCAGGGTTGACCGACTGGAAGAACGCCGGGGACAGGTCGATGCCGAACAGCTGCAGCTCGGTCCGGTCGGCGGCGAACTGCGTCAGCGTGGTGGCCGCCTGCTCGAAGATCATCCAGAACAGCATCGCGGCGACAAACAGCGGCACGTAGGCGAGCACCCGTGGGCGCTCGGCGTCCGTCACGCGCTTCGAGCGGTACATGACCGTGAGCAGCACGATCGGCGTCGCCAGCGCGAGGTAGGACACCGCGTCGATGAACGTCTCCGTGCTCCACCCGCCGGCGATCAGCACCGCCACCACGGTCGCGAGGACGATGGCGCCCACCACGATCAGGCCGAGACGCACGACCGCCGGCCGGTCCTCCCGGGTGATCGGGTTCGGCACGTCCGTGCCGGCCTTGCCGAGGTACTTGTAGCCGGCCACGAAGAAGACCAGCGCGATCGCCATGCCGATCGCGGCCACCGAGAAGCCCGCGTGGTAGCCCCACGCGCGCTGCACGGAGCCCACGATGAACGGCGAGAAGAACGACCCCAGGTTGATCCCCATGTAGAAGATCGAGAACGCCGGGTCGCGACGCGGGTCGTCGCGCGAGTACAGCTCGCCGACCATCGAGGACACGTTCGGCTTGAGCAGGCCGGTGCCGAACGCGACGAGGCCGATGCCGAGCATCGAGAAGCCGTACGTCGGGACGGTGAGCGACAGGTGGCCGGCGGCGATGATGATGCCGCCGTACAGCACGGAGCGGCGGGCCCCGACCACCCGGTCCGCCAGCCAGCCGCCGACGACGGACAGCAGGTAGACCGACGTGCCGTAGATGGAGACGAACGCGGCGCCCGTCGTCGCGTCCATCCCGAGGCCGCCGTTCGCGACCGTGTCGGTCAGGTACAGCAGCAGGATGGCCCGCATGCCGTAGTAGCTGAACCGCTCCCAGGCCTCGGTGGTGGCGAGCGTCATCAGGCCGCGCGGGTGGCCGAAGAAGGCACGGTCCCCCTCGTGCTCAGGGTGCGGCGTCGATGGCGCGGCCTGGTCCGTCATACGGAAACTGTGGCACCGGCCGCGGACGACGGCGACCGCAGCGGCACACCTCGGGCGCCCTCCTCCGCGGCACGCCCGTACGGTGGTGGGGTGCCTGCGACCGTGATGTGGTTCCGCCGCGACCTGCGGCTCTCCGACAACCCGGCCCTCCTCGCCGCGGTCGAGCGAGCCCGCGCCGGCGACGGCGAGGTCGTCGGGCTGTACGTGCTGGACGACGCCCTGTGGCGGCGCGCCGGCGCCAACCGGCTCGCCTACCTCGTGAGCTCCCTGTCCGCCCTGGGCGAGGCGTGCGGGGGGCGGCTGGTCGTGCGACGCGGAGACCCGCGCACGGTCGTCCCGGACGTCGTGCGGGCCGTGGGCGCGCAGGAGGTGCACGTCGCCGCCAGCCACGAGCCGCGGGGCCGGTCGCGCGACGACGACGTGGAGGCGCGGCTCGCGGCGGCCGGCGTCGCCCTCGTGCGCACCGGCTCGGCCTACGCCGTCTCCCCCGGGCGCCTGCGCACCGGCGGGGGCACGCCGTACCAGGTCTTCACACCGTTCCGTGCGGCGTGGCTCGACCACGGGTGGCGCGCCCCGGCGACCCGGCCGCGGGAGATCCCCTGGGCGGAGCTGCCGTCCGACGACCTGCCCGCGGCGCCGCCCACCGAGGCGGCGCTCCCGCGTGCGGGCGAGGAGGCCGCACGCCGTCGCTGGCACGACTTCGTCCGCGACGGCCTGGCCGGGTACGCCACGGACCGCGACCGCCCCGACCTGGACGGCACGTCAGCCATGTCCGTGCACCTGCGCTGGGGCGAGGTGCACCCGCGCACCCTGCTCGCCGACCTCTCGACGGCGGCCCAGGACGGCGTGCCGGGCGACGCCGTCACCACCTTCCGCTCGGAGCTGGCGTGGCGCGAGTTCCACGCCGACGTGCTGCACCACCGTCCGGACGCCCGGACCCGGTCGCTGCGCGCCGTGGTGCCCGAGGACGCGTGGGCCGACGGCGCCGCCGCCGACGACGCGTTCGACGCCTGGGCGGCGGGGCGCACCGGCTACCCGCTCGTCGACGCCGGGATGCGGCAGCTGCTCGCCACGGGGTGGATGCACAACCGGGTGCGGATGGTGGTCGCGTCGTTCCTCGTCAAGGACCTGCACGTGCGCTGGCAGCGCGGCGCGGCACACTTCATGGCGCACCTGGTGGACGGGGACGTCTCCCAGAACCAGCTCAACTGGCAGTGGGTGGCGGGCACCGGCCACGACGCCGCCCCCTACTTCCGCGTCTTCAACCCCGTCACCCAGGGCAAGAAGTTCGACCCCGACGGGGTCTACGTGCGGCGCTGGGTCCCGGAGCTGCGCGACGTCGCGGGGCGCGCAGTGCACGAGCCGTGGCGGCTCGCCACGCCGCCCGCCGGCTACCCCGCGCCTCTGGTCGACCACGCGCACGAGCGGCGCGTCGCGCTCGACGACTTCGAGCGCGCGCGCCGCTGAGGCGTCGCGGGGATGCCGGGCCGACGTCGGGACCGTCAGCGGCGGTCGAGCCGGACCTGGCGGTTGACGTCCTTGTAGAGCAGGTAGCGGAACGGCTTCGGGCCGCCGGCGTAGCAGGCCTGCGGGCAGAAGGCGCGCAGCCACATGAAGTCGCCCTCCTGCACCTCGACCCAGTCGCCGTTGAGGCGGTAGACGGCCTTGCCCTCCAGCACGTACAGGCCGTGCTCCATGATGTGCGTCTCCGCGAAGGGGATGGACCCGCCGGGCTGGAACGTCACGATGTTGACGTGCATGTCGTGCGCGAGGTCGTCGGGGTCGACGAAGCGCGTCGTGGCCCAGGCGCCGTCCGTGTCGGGCATCGGGCGCGGCTCGACGTCCTGCTCGCGCGTGACGAAGGTCGTCGCCTCGTGGCCGTCGACGCGCTCGTAGACCTTGCGGACCCACTGGAACGCGGCCTTCGCCTCCGAGCGGTTGTGCAGCGACCAGGCGTCGCCGGCCGCGAGGTAGGCGTAGCCGCCCGGCTCGAGGACGTGCTCGGTGCCCCCGACGGTCAGGACGAGCGTGCCCTCGGTGACGAAGACGACCGACTGCACCGTCGTCTCGACCTCGCCGCGGTCGGCCCCGCCGCCGGGCGAGACCTCGACGACGTACTGCGCGAACGTCGTCGCGAACCCCTCGACCGGGCGCGCGAGCACCCACACCCGCGTCTTCTCCCAGCCGGGCAGGTTCGAGGTGACGATGTCCCGGAGCACCCCGCGGGGGATGACGGTGTACGCCTCGGTGACGATCGCCCGGTCGGTCAGCAGCTCCTCCTGTCCGGGCAGCCCACCCTGCGGGGTGTAGTAGCGGGTGGTCTGCGTCCCTGGCGATGTCATCGTCGCTCCTCGCTCGGCGGCCCGGCACCCTCGCCGTCTTCCGCTCATCGGAATTGAGATTCTGCTGTGCGACATTAGCCAGCGCGGGTGTGGTCGGTCAAGTCCCCGCCCACGCGTCGCGACCCCATCCTGCGCCGCACACGACGACGCCGGCACCCGCTGGTGCGGGTGCCGGCGTCGCGGCATTGAACGGGTCGTGACGGGGTCGGCCTCAGTCCGTGCCTGCCCCGGCGCGGAACTCGTCGTCGAGGATGCTCATGACGATGGCGTCCGCCCAGCCCTGCCCGTCCCGGAAGGCGTCGCGCAGACGGCCCTCCTCGCGGAACCCGAGCGAGTCGTACAGGGCTCGCGCCCGCGGGTTGATGCTCGTCACGGCCAGGCTCACCCGGTGCAGGCCCAGGCCTTCGCCGGGCGCCGTGAACGCGAAGCGCAGCACCTCCCCGATGGCCTCGCGCCCGTACCCGCGCCCCCGGTAGTCCGGCATCATCCGCAGCCGCAGGTTGGCCGACATGAGGTGCAGGTCCACCTGGTCCAGGGAGATCTCGCCCAGGAGGTCGTCGCTGACGAGCTCACCGTCCCGCACGGCCGCCGAGGTGACCGCCCAGTCGTACCGGCCGGCCAGGTCCGCGGCGCTCGCCGCCCACGCGCTCACCTCGGCGCGGGACGAGGAACCGTCGGTGCCCATCCCGGTCAGGCGCCCGTTGTCGGGGTCGCGCAGCGACGCCCACAGCCGGTCGGCGTCGCGCGCCTCGAGCGGACGCAGCCGCACGAGCTCCCCGTGCAGGACGGGCGACCGCATCAGCCGATCCTCTCCAGCACGAGCTCGCGCACGCGCTTGGCGTCCGCCTGCCCCCGCGTCGCCTTCATCACGGCGCCGATGATCGCCCCGACCGGGCCCTGGTTGCCGCCGCGGACCTTCTCCACGACGTCGGGCTGGGCCGCCAGCGCCTCGTCGATGGCCGTGAGCAGGGCGCCGTCGTCGGAGACGACCTCCAGCCCGCGGGCCACCACGACCTGCTCGGGACCACCCTCGCCCGCGAGCACGCCGTCGAGCACCTGCCGGGCGATCTTGTCGTTGATGCGGCCGGCGTCGACGAGCTGCTGGAGCTCGCCGATCTGGGCGGGCGTGATGGCGAGGTCCGCGAGCTCGACCTCGTCCTGCTTGGCGCGGCGGGCCAGCTCGCCCATCCACCACTTGCGTGCGGCGGCAGGCGTCGCACCCGCGGCCACGGTCGACTCGACGAGGTCGAGCGCGCCCGCGTTGACGACGTCGCGCATCTCCGCGTCGGCGAAGCCCCACTCGTCGTGCAGGCGCCGGCGGCGGGCCTGCGGCAGCTCGGGCAGGGTCGCGCGGATCTCCTCGACCCACGCGCGCGAGGGCGCGACCGGCACCAGGTCGGGCTCCGGGAAGTAGCGGTAGTCCTCGGCGTCGGACTTCACGCGGCCGGGCGACGTCGAGCCGTCCTCCTCGTGGAAGTGCCGCGTCTCCTGGATCACCGTCTCGCCGGCGTCGAGGATCGCGGCCTGGCGCGAGACCTCGTAGCGCACGGCGCGCTCGACGGAGCGGAACGAGTTGACGTTCTTCGTCTCCGTGCGCGTGCCGAGCGGGGACTCGGGCGTCGGGCGCAGGGACAGGTTGACGTCGGCGCGGACGTTGCCGCGCTCCATGCGCGCCTCGGAGACGCCGAGCACGCGGAAGATGTCGCGCAGCGCCTGCACGTACGCGCGCGCCACCTCTGGCGCCCGCTCCCCCGCGCCGGTGATCGGCCTGGTGACGATCTCCACCAGCGGCACGCCGGCCCGGTTGTAGTCGACCAGCGAGTACTCGGCGCCGTGGATGCGGCCCGCGGAACCGCCGACGTGCGTGTTCTTGCCGGCGTCCTCCTCCATGTGGGCGCGCTCGATCTCGACACGGTGCACCGTGCCGTCCTCGAGCTCGACGTCGAGCCAGCCGTCGAACGCGATCGGCTCGTCGTACTGCGACGTCTGGAAGTTCTTCGGCACGTCCGGGTAGAAGTAGTTCTTCCGGGCGAAGCGGCACGTCTCGGCGATCTGGCAGTTGAGCGCCAGGCCGATGCGGATCGCGTACTCGACGGCGGTGCCGTTGACGACGGGCAGCGCGCCCGGCAGGCCGAGCGACACCGGCGTGGTCTGCGTGTTCGGCTCCGCGCCGAACGACTGCTCCGCCGCGCAGAACATCTTGGTGCGGGTGCCGAGCTCGACGTGCACCTCGATGCCGAGCACCGGGTCGTACCGGCGCACGGCGTCGTCGTAGGCGACGAGAGCAGGGGTCGTGGTGGTCACAGTGGTGTTCTCCTGTTCTCCGTCAGCCCAGCTCGGGCGCGCGCGTCAGCAGCGGGGCGCCCCAGGTGGACTCGAGGGCCGACTCGAGCGCGGCGCCGACGCGGTAGAGGCGGTCGTCCGCCTTCGCCGGTGCGAGGATCTGGAACCCGACGGGCAGGCCGTCGTCGGACAGGCCGTTCGGCACCGAGATGCCCGGCACGCCGGCGAGGTTGGCCGGGATGGTCGCGACGTCGTTGAGGTACATCGCCAGCGGGTCGTCCAGCTTCTCCCCCAGCTTGAACGCCGTGGTGGGCGCCGTGGGCGAGACCAGCACGTCGGCCTGCGCGAACGCCGCCGCGAAGTCGCGCTGGATGAGGGTGCGGACCTTCTGCGCGCTGCCGTAGTAGGCGTCGTAGTAGCCCGCCGACAGGGCGTAGGTGCCGAGGATGATCCGTCGCTTGACCTCGTCGCCGAACCCGGCCCCGCGGGTCGCGGCCATGACACGCTCGGCCGTCAGGGGGCCGTCGGTCGGCTCGACCCGCAGGCCGAAGCGCATGCCGTCGAACTTCGCGAGGTTGCTCGACGCCTCGGCCGGGAGGATGAGGTAGTACGCGGCGAGCGCGTACTCGAAGTGCGGGCAGGAGACCTCGACGACCTCGGCACCCGCCTTGGTGAGCAGCTCGAGCGACTCGTGGAAGCGGGCGAGCACGCCGGGCTGGTAGCCCTCGCCCTGCAGCTGCGTCACGACGCCCACGCGCAGCCCGGACAGGTCGCCCAGCGCGCCCTGGCGGGCGGCGTCGACGAGCGGCGGCAGCGCCTCGGGGATCGACGTGGAGTCGCGCGGGTCGTGCCCGCCGATCAGCTCGTGCAGCAGCGCGGAGTCGAGCACCGTGCGGGTGACGGGGCCGGCCTGGTCCAGGGACGAGGCGAGCGCGATGAGCCCGTAGCGGGACACGCCGCCGTAGGTGGGCTTGACGCCGACGGTGCCGGTGACGGCGCCCGGCTGGCGGATCGAGCCGCCCGTGTCGGTGCCGATCGCCAGGGGCGCCTCGAACGCGGCCACGGCGGCCGCCGAGCCACCGCCCGAGCCGCCGGGGATGCGGTCGAGGTCCCACGGGTTGTGCGTGTTGCCGAACGCGGAGTGCTCGGTGGAGGAGCCCATCGCGAACTCGTCCATGTTGGTCTTGCCGAGGATCGGCAGGCCGGCGGCCCGGATCTTCTCGACGAGGGTCGCGTCGTACGGCGGGATCCAGCCCTCGAGGATCTTCGAGCCGGCCGTCGACGGCATGCCCTTCGTGACCACGACGTCCTTGACGGCGATCGGCACACCGGCCAGCGGGTGCAGGTCCTCGCCGGCGGCGCGGCGCGCGTCGACGTCGGCGGCCGTGGCCAGGGCGTCCTCGTCGTTCACGTGCAGGAACGCGTGGACGTCGCCGTCGACGGCCGCGATGCGGTCCAGGTGCGCGCGGGTGGCCTCGACGCTGGAGACCTCCTTGGTGGCCAGGACGTCGGCGAGCTGGGCAGCGCTGAGGCGCGTCAGGTCCGTCATCTCACTCCTCCCCGAGGATCTGCGGGACGGCGAAGCGCCCGTCCTGGGCGTCCGGCGCGGCAGCCAGCACGTCCGCCACGGGCAGCGCGGGCTGCGGCACGTCCTCGCGGAACACGTTCGTCATGGGCAGCGGGTGGCTCGTCGCGGGGACGTCGGGGGTCGCGACCTCGCGCACGCGGGCGATGGAGTCGACGATGACGTCGAGCTCGCCGGCGAGCCGGTCGACCTCGTCGTCGCGCAGGTCGATCCGGGCCAGGGCGGCGACGCGCGCGACCTCGTCTCGGGAGATGGTGGACATGGCCGCCAGTCTAGTGGGCGGCGCATGTCGGGGACGTTGTGATCTCGTGACGGCTCCCATGACGAGGCGGCCGCCACCACGTCCTGTCGACGTGGTGG
>NZ_JBSHCR010000042.1:0-39054 GCF_053615895.1 Isoptericola sp. NPDC055881 | reverse complement strand
GGGGTCAAAACCCCCCCACTATCCCCCCCCTTTCCCTACCCCCCAACGCTCAGGAGGGGTTCAGCGCGTCGGCGACCGCCGGTGCCAGGGCCCGGAAGGCCTTGCCGCGGTGGCTGATCGCGTTCTTCTCGGCCGGCTCCAGCTCGGAGGACGTGCGCGTGCCGGGCGTCCCGTCGGCGGCCGGCGCCTGCTCGACGGGCACGTGGATCGGGTCGTAGCCGAAGCCGTTGTCGCCACGCGGGGCGCGCACCAGCGTGCCGGGCATCTCGCCGAGGCAGACCTCCTCGCGGCCGTCCGGCGTGACCAGGGCCGCGGCGCAGACGAACGCCGCTGCCCGGTGCTCGTCACGGACGTCGGCGAGCTGCGCCAGCAGCAGGTCGAGGTTCGCCTCGTCGTCGCCGTGCCTGCCCGACCAGCGGGCGGAGAAGATGCCGGGTGCGCCGCCCATGACGTCGACGCTGAGGCCGGAGTCGTCCGCGACGGCGGGCAGGCCCGTGGAGGCCGCGAGCGCGCGCGCCTTGATGAGCGCGTTCTCGACGAACGACACGCCGTCCTCGACGGGTTCCGGGGCGCCGAGGTCGCCCGCCGTCACCACCGCGTCGTCGGGCAGGGCGTCCAGGCCCGGCTGGGCGCGCAGGATGGCGCGCAGCTCCACCAGCTTCTTGCGGTTGTGCGTGGCCAGCACGAGACGGGCGCCGGCCGGGACCGTCACGCCGGTGGGCGCCTGGGACATCGTCACAGCTCCTGCGCCAGCGCCGCGCGCTGGATCTCGGTGAGGTCCGCGGTGCCGGCGACCGCGAGGTCGAGCAGGGCGTCGAGCTCGGCACGGTCGAACGGCGCGTGCTCGGCGGTGCCCTGGACCTCGACGAACGCGCCGGACCCCGTCGTCACGACGTTCATGTCGGTCTGCGCCCGCACGTCCTCCACGTAGGGCAGGTCCAGCATCGGGGTGCCGTCGATGATGCCGACGCTCACGGCCGCGACCGAGTCGGTCAGCACCCGCTTGCCCCCGGTGACGTGCCCGTGCCGGGTGCCCCACGCGACCGCGTCGGCCAGCGCGACGTACGCGCCCGTGATCGCCGCCGTCCGGGTGCCGCCGTCGGCCTGGAGCACGTCGCAGTCGAGCACGATCGTGTTCTCGCCGAGGGAGGAGACGTCCACGACGGCGCGCAGCGCGCGGCCGATGAGGCGGGAGATCTCGTGGGTGCGGCCGCCGATCTTGCCCTTGACGGACTCGCGCTGGCTGCGGTCGTTCGTCGCGCGGGGGAGCATGGCGTACTCGGCGGTGACCCAGCCCTCGCCCGACCCCTTCTTCCAGCGCGGCACGCCCTCGGTGAACGACGCCGTGCACAGGACGCGCGTGCGGCCGAACTCCACCAGCACGGAGCCCTCGGCGTTCTCGGTCCACCCGCGCGTGATCGTGACGGGACGGAGCTGGTCGGGCGTGCGGCCGTCGGCGCGCAGGACGGCCTCGGAAGCGGGGGAAGTCATGCCGCCACCCTAGACGAGCCCCACCCGCGCCCCGCAGCGGCCGGAGCGTCCAGGACGCGCACGTAGGGTTGGCAGGTGCACCTCACCGCCACGGACCTCGCGTTCGCCTACCCCGGCCGTCCGGTGCTCGACGGAGTGAGCCTGCGCGTCTCGGACGGCACCCGGCTGGGCGTCGTGGGGGAGAACGGCTCCGGCAAGTCCACGCTGCTGCACCTGCTGGCCGGCGACCTGCGCCCCGGGCGCGGCGAGGTGCGCCGCAGGGGGAGCGTCGCGCTCGTGGAGCAGGAGCTGGCCGCGGCGGACGGCCAGACGGTCGGCGACCTGGTGCAGGGCACGCTCGCCGGGCTGCGCGCCCTCGCCGCCGAGATCGAGAAGGAAGCCGCGGGCTTCGACCACGAGACCGGCGACCTGCGGCGGCTGTCGGGCCTGCTCGCCCGCGCCGAGCACCTGGCCGCCTGGGACGCCGACCGCCGCGTCGACGTCGCGCTCACCCGGCTGGACGCCGTGCGCGACCCGGACCGCCGCCTGGACACGCTCTCGGTCGGGCAGCGCTACCGGGTGCGCCTCGCCTGCCGGCTCGCCGAGCGCGCCGACCTGCTGCTGCTCGACGAGCCGACCAACCACCTCGACGACTCGGCGATCGAGTTCCTCACGGGCGAGCTGGTCGCCTGGCGTGGCGGCGTCGTCGTCGTGACGCACGACCGCGAGCTCCTCGACGACGTCGCCACCGCCATCCTCGACCTCGACCCGTCCATGGACGGCCGACCCGTGCTGTACGGCCAGCCGGGCTACCTCGCGTACCGGTTCGCGAAGAACCAGGCGCTGCACCGGTGGCGGCAGCGCTACCGGGCCGAGCAGGAGCGCGCCCGCGTGCTCGCCGAGCGGCTGGACACCTCCTACGAGGGGCTGTCCGACGAGTGGCGCCCCGAGAAGGGGTCGCAGAAGCACCGGCGTGCCACCCGGGCGCGCATCCACGTCAAGGCCGCGGACCGTCTGGTGCAGAAGCTCGAGGCGGAGGCCGTCGAGGTACCCGTCCCGCCCGCGCGGCTCGCGTTCCCGGACCTGCCCGCCATGTCGCCCGGCTGGGACCCTGCCGACCCGATCGTCGAGGTCCGCTCGCCCAGGGTGGTCGCGGACGACGGCGGTGTCCGGCTCGACCTGCCCGGCACGCGCGTCGCCGTGCCGCCCTCCGGACGGCTGCTCGTCGTCGGCCCGAACGGGGCGGGCAAGTCGACGCTGCTCGCGGCGCTCGCGGGCCGCGTCGCGCTCGGGCGGGGGACACGGTCCGTGACCGCCGGCGCGCGCCTCGGCGTCGTGACGCAGGAGACGGCGCTCGCGCCCGACCGTGCCGCCCCGGCGGGAGGCCCGGACGATGTCGGGCGCTCAGGCTTCGACGCGTACGCGGCCGAGGCGCTGGAGCTGCTGGGACGCGGCGAGCTGGACCCCGAGCACGTCGTGCCCGTGGCGGCGCTCGGGCTGCTCAGCGACGAGGACCTCGACCGTCCGCTCGCCGAGCTGTCCGCCGGGCAGCGGCGCCGGTTCGAGCTCGCGCGGGCGCTGCTGCACGCGCCGCACCTGCTGCTGCTCGACGAGCCCACCAACCACCTGTCGGTGGACCTCGTGGACGAGCTCACACGGGCGCTGGTCGCCACCCCCGCGGCGGTGGTCGTCGCGACCCACGACCGTCGCATGCGGGCCGACCTCGCCGACTGGCCGGTGCTCGACCTCAGCTGAGGCGACCCGCCCAGGCCATCGCCTGCTTCACGATCGTGCCCTGGCCGTGGATCATCTCCGCCTGGACGGTGTCGCTGCACGCCTCCTCGGGCGTGAGCCACGCGAGGTCCAGCGCGTCCTGCTGCGGGCGGCAGTCGCCCGTCACGGGCACGACGTACGCCAGGGAGACCGCGTGCTGGCGCGGGTCGTGGTAGGGCGTGATGCCCGGTGTGGGGAAGTACTCGGCCACCGTGAAGGGCTGCGGCGACGCCGGGACCTGCGGCAGCGCGACCGGTCCGAGGTCCTTCTCGATGTGGCGCAGCAGCGCGTCGCGCACCCGCTCGTGGTAGAGCACGCGTCCCGAGACGAGCGCGCGGGTCATCGTGCCCAGCGGCGTCACGCGCAGCAGGAGCCCGACGGCGACGACGTCGCCCGAGTCGTCCACGCGCACCGGCACCGCGTCGACGTAGACGAGGGGCAGCTGCGCGCGCACGGCCGCGAGGTCCTCCGGGGTGAGCCAGCCTGCGGGCTGCGGCTCGTCGCGGTAGAACTCGTCGTCACCAGGGAACTCGGCCGTGTCCGTCACAGGTCGTTTCTACCAGCCCGCACCCGGCTGTACCTCGTCGCGTGCCGTCGCCACCCCGTCGCCGTGCGCCGGGACGGGTGCCCCGGGAATACTGGGGAGGGTCCTGGCGCTGTGCGCAGGAGACCCCTGAGGAAGGACACCCATGGCTACCGTCGAGCTGACCGACGACACTTTCGAGAAGACCGTCACGGAGAACGACATCGTGCTGGTCGACTTCTGGGCCGAGTGGTGCGGCCCGTGCAAGCAGTTCGGGCCCGTCTTCGAGGCGTCGTCCGAGGAGAACGCGGACGTCGTGCACGCCAAGCTCGACACCGAGGCGAACCAGCGCATCGCCGCCGCGGCGGGCGTGAGCGCCATCCCGACGCTGATGGCGTTCCGCGAGGGCGTCCTCGTCTTCAACCAGGCCGGTGCGCTGCCCGCGCCCGCGCTCAAGCAGGTCGTCGACGCCGTCAAGGGGCTCGACATGGACGAGGTGCGCGCCCAGATCGCTGCCGCGAACGACGGCGCTCCGCAGGCCTGACCGCCGCGACGCCGGCACCACGCACGACGGCCGCCCCGGGGACCCCCGGGGCGGCCGTCCTGCTGTCGGCGGTGCGCGGAGCGGGACTCGAACCCGCACGTCCGAAGACACTGGTACCTAAAACCAGCGTGTCTGCCTGTTCCACCACCCGCGCATGCAGCGGCAGTCTATCGACGTCAGTCGAGGCCGAGAGTCTTGCGGACCCGGGCGACGTGCCCGGTGGCCTTGACGTTGTACTGCGCGACGGCGACGGTGCCGTCGGGGGCGACGACGACGGTCGAGCGGATCACGCCGACGTACGTCTTCCCGTAGTTCTTCTTCTCCCCCCAGGCGCCCCACGCCTCGAGCGCGGTGTGCTCGGTGTCGGCCAGCAGGGGGAACGTCAGGGCGTCCCGCTCGGCGAACGTGGCGAGCTTGTCCACGCCGTCGGGCGAGACGCCGACGACGCCGTACCCGGCGCCCTGCAGCGAGGCGAGCGAGTCGCGGAAGTCGCACGCCTCGGTGGTGCACCCGGGCGTCATGGCGGCGGGATAGAAGTACACGACCACGCCCTGGCGGCCGGGCTCGGCGAGCGCGGCGGCCAGCGAGAAGGTGCCGGTGGTGTGCCCGGTGCCCGACGGGTCGGGCAGGACGGCGGGCAGCTCGAGGGCGGGTGCGGCGTCGCCGACGGCGAGACGGGTCACGGGGGCTCCTTCGGGGGCGGGTCGGGGCGGGCTCGGCGTCGAGCCTAGACGCCCGGGTCGTCTAGCGTGGAGCCCGTGACCGACGCGCCCCGCACCACGCCGCTGCCCATCCGCATGCTGCACGACCGGCTGCTGGTGCAGCCGGAGGTGGACTCGTCCGAGCGGCAGTCGACGGCTGGCCTGGTCATCCCCGCGACCGCGTCCGGGCCCAAGCGCCTCGCCTGGGCCCTGGTGGTGGCGAAGGGCGAGCACGTGCGCCAGGTCGCCGTGGGCGACCGGGTGCTCTACGACCCGGAGGACCGCGCCGAGGTGGACCTCGGGGGCACGGACTACGTGCTGCTGCGCGAGCGTGACGTGCACGGCGTCACCGAGTCGGACGACGACGGCGGCGCCACGGGGCTCTACCTCTGACACAGTGGGCGCATGACCGGCGACGACGCCAGACCCGCAGAACCTGCCGACCTGCTCGCGCTCGACGACGACCTGAGCCCGGCGGAGCGTGAGACGCGCGAGCGGGTGCGGGCGCTGGTCGACGAGCATGTCCGCCCGCACGTCGCGGGCTGGTTCGCCGACGGCGTGTTCCCGCTCGACCTGGTGCCGCGGCTCGCGGACGCGGGCCTGCTCGGCATGCACCTGCACGGGTACGGCTGCGCCGGGCGGTCGGCGGTCGAGTACGGGCTCGCCATGGCCGAGCTCGAGGCGGGCGACTCGGGGATCCGGACGTTGGTCTCCGTGCAGGGTTCGCTGGCGATGTCCGCGATCGCGAAGCACGGGTCGAGCGAGCAGCGGGAGCGATGGCTGCCCGGGATGGCGGCGGGTGAGCTGATCGGCTGCTTCGCGCTCACAGAGCCCACCGCCGGGTCTGACCCGGCGGCGATGCGGACGACCGCGACGCGCGTGGGTGACGATTGGGTGCTCTCGGGCCGCAAGCGGTGGATCGGGCTGGCGTCGGTCGCGGACGTCGCCGTGGTGTGGGCGCGTGCCTCGGACCCGGACGACGAGGGCGGAGCGGGACCGCGCGTGCGGGGCTTCCTGGTCCCGACCTCGACACCGGGGTTCGTCGCGACGCCGATCGAGCCGAAGCTGTCGCTGCGGGCGTCCGTGCAGTGCGACGTCGTGCTCGACGACGTGCGCCTGCCGGCGGACGCGATCCTGCCGTGGCACCCCGGCCTGGCCGGGCCGTTCGCCTGCCTCGCCGAGGCGCGGTACGGCATCGCGTGGGGCGCGACGGGCGCCGCGCGCGACTGCCTGGAGGTCGCGCTGCGGCACGCGGGGGAGCGGGAGCAGTTCGGGCGGCCGCTGGCCTCCTTCCAGCTCACCCAGGCGAAGCTCGTGGACATGGCGCTCGAGGTGTCGCGCGCGCAGCTCCTCGCTCTCCGGCTCGGCCGGCTCAAGGACGCCGGCCGGCTCGAGCCGCACATGATCTCGGCGGGCAAGCTCGCCAACGTGCGCGCCGCGATCGAGGTCGCCCGGACCGCCCGCACCGTCCTCGGCGGTGACGGGATCACGCTGGAGCACTCGCCGATGCGGCACGCCGCCAACCTCGAGTCGGTGCGCACGTACGAGGGCACCGACGAGGTGCACACGCTGATCCTGGGCCGGCACCTGACGGGGCTCCAGGCCTTCCGCTGAGGGTCAGATGGCCCGGCGTACGGCTGTCGCCGAGGTCACAGCCCTGACCGGGCGGGACGGTTTCCCGGCACGTGCCGACGGCTGGTAATGTTTCTCACCGCCGGCGCCATTAGCTCAATTGGCAGAGCAGCTGACTCTTAATCAGCGGGTTCGGGGTTCGAGTCCCTGATGGCGCACCAGCACGAGGTCCTCGCAGCGCGAGGGCCTCGTCGTGCGAGGACCGTCCGGGGCACCAGCCGCGGGCGTCCTCTGGCCGCGCGCCATTAGCTCAATTGGCAGAGCAGCTGACTCTTAATCAGCGGGTTCGGGGTTCGAGTCCCTGATGGCGCACCGGAAGAAGGCCCCTGACCTGGCGAGGCGCCAGGCGGGGCCTTCGTCGTCCCAGGAGAGCCCGGCGTCGTGCTGGGCTCGGCCGAGGCGGGCGGACGGCGCGCGCCGAGCCGCGATCGGGCGCACGATGTGTCGATGATCTCTCCCGAGCTCGCGGCCCGGCTGCGCGACGCAGGCCTGATCTGGCATCCCGCCGACGGCGACCGGTTCCAGATCGACGCCCCCGAGCTGGCCGCCGACGTGTTCACCGTCAGCACGATGACGATCCAGGCCCACGAGTTCCCGACCGGCACCATCCTCGGGTTCAACGGCACCACCGAGTGGGCCCTGGATTCCGTGGCGATCGAGGACGCGCTCTGGCTGCCGCGCGAGGACCAGCTGCGCGACCTGCTGCGCTCGACGTTCCTCGGGCTGCGCCGGGCGGGGGAGAGGTACGAGGTCGACGTCGAGCTGCTCGGCGAGCGCCGGACCTTCGCGGACGACGATCCGGCCGAGGCGTACGGCACCGCGCTGCTCGCCCTCGTCGGCCTCAGCTCCTGACCTGAACTACTCGCCTGCCTCCTGGCCTGAGCTCCTGGCCCTGGCCGGTCGCCGCCCGTCTACCCTGGAGCCGTGCCCGATCCTGTGACCTCCGAGCCGGCCGACCCCTCGACCGACCCCTCGACCGAGCCCGTCGACCCTCGCTACCGTCGCCAGCCGGTCAGCTTCGTCCGACGCAGCGCACGGCTCACCGCCGCGCAGCGCAAGGCGTGGGACACGCGCCGTGACCGGTACCTCGTCGACGTGCCGCGTGACCTCGCGGTCACGTCGGTCGACCCCGGCTGGCGCCTCGAGCCCGCGCAGGTGTTCGGCCGCACGGCGCCGCTGGTGGTCGAGGTCGGCTCCGGCCAGGGCGAGGCGATCGTGGCGGCCGCGGCGGCGCACCCCGAGCGCGACCACCTGGCCGTCGAGGTCTACACCCCCGGACTGGCCCAGGCCATCGTGCGCGCCGGGCACGCCGGGGCCGACCCGGGCCGTGACGGCGGCGCCCCGGGGAACGAGCTCGGCAACCTGCGCCTCGTGCAGGCGAACGCCGCGGAGCTGCTCGCCACGGCGCTGCCCGCCGGCGCCGTCGACGAGCTGTGGGTGTTCTTCCCCGACCCGTGGCACAAGTCGCGCCACCAGAAGCGGCGCCTGGTCACCCCGGAGTTCGCCGCGCTCGCCGCCCGGGTGCTGCGCCCCGGCGGGGTGCTCCGCCTCGCCACCGACTGGGTCGAGTACGCGGACCAGATGGTCCAGGTGCTCGAGGCGAGCGAGGACTTCCGCAACGCGCACGGCGCGGGCGTGCGGGCGCCGCGGTTCGACGGCCGGGTGCTGACCAGCTTCGAGAAGAAGGGCACGGCGGCCGGCCGCGTCGTCACAGACCTGGAGTACGTGCGCCGCTGACCGCGATGCGGCGGCTGCCGACTTCCCGACGCGCCGTTTTGTGGCTTGCGCCACATGCGCCGCCTCTAGCAGGGTGTGCCTCGCGAAACGTTCTCGACCGGGGCAGCGTGGCCCCGGGCCGATCGCATGAGCCAACGGAGGCATCATGAGCGACCTGTCCACGGCGGGGCCGCCACCGGGGGAGACCGAGTACCAACGGGTGCAGCGGTCCCAGGAGTTCCAGGGGCTGCGACGCGCGTTCCGGAACTTCGTGTTCCCGATGACGGCCCTGTTCCTCGTCTGGTACTTCGTCTACGTCCTGCTCGCGAACTACGCCCACGACTTCATGAGCATCCGCCTGGGCGGCAGCAACATCACGGTCGGCCTGCTCTTCGGGCTCGGCCAGTTCGTCTCCACCTTCGTCATCACGATGCTCTACGCCCGCTGGGCGAACCGGAAGTTCGACGCGCGGGCCGACGCGCTGCGCCGTGAGATCGAGGAGGGCGAGCTGTGAGCGGCATCCTGGCATCGACGATCGCGGGAGCGTCCGGGACCCCCGTCGTCTCCGCGGCGGAGGCCACCGACGTCGGCAACCCCTGGGTGAACATCGGCATCTTCGCCGCCTTCGTGGTGGTGACGCTGGTCATCGTGTTCCGGGCGTCCCGGCAGAACAAGTCCGCGGCGGACTTCTACGCCGGCGGGCGCAACTTCACCGGCCCGCAGAACGGCACCGCGATCGCGGGCGACTACCTCTCCGCGGCGTCGTTCCTCGGCATCTGCGGCGCCATCGCGATCAACGGCTACGACGGCTTCCTCTACTCGATCGGCTTCCTCGTCGCCTGGCTCGTGGCCCTGCTGCTGGTCGCCGAGCTGTTGCGCAACACCGGCAAGTTCACGATGGCGGACGTCCTGTCCTTCCGCCTGCGCCAGCGCCCGGTCCGGATGGCGGCGGCGCTGGCCACGCTGCTCGTGGTCTTCTTCTACCTGCTCGCCCAGATGGCGGGCGCCGGCGGCCTCGTCGCCCTGCTGCTCGGCGTCGACAGCCGCGCCGGTCAGAGCCTCGTCATCGCCGTCGTCGGCGCGCTCATGATCCTCTACGTGCTGGTCGGCGGCATGAAGGGCACCACCTGGGTGCAGATCATCAAGGCGGTGCTGCTCATCGTGGGCGCCGCGGTGATGACGTTCTGGGTGCTGGCCAAGTTCGGCTTCAACCTCTCCGACGTGCTCGGCGGCGCCGTCGACGCGGCCGGCGAAGGAGGCCAGGCGCTGCTCGAGCCCGGCAAGCAGTACGGCCTGTCCGGCACCACCAAGCTGAGCTTCCTGTCTCTGGCGCTGGCCCTGGTGCTCGGCACCGCGGGCCTGCCCCACGTGCTCATGCGCTTCTACACGGTCCCCACCGCCAAGGAGGCGCGCCGCTCGGTGGTCTGGGCGATCTGGCTGATCGGGATCTTCTACCTGTTCACCCTGGTGCTCGGGTACGGCGCAGGCGCCCTGGTGGGTCCCGACGCGATCCTGAACGCGCCCGGCGGGGTGAACTCGGCAGCGCCGCTGCTGGCGTTCGCGCTCGGCGGCGAGATCCTGCTGGGCGTGATCTCGGCGGTCGCGTTCGCCACGATCCTCGCCGTCGTGGCCGGCCTGACGATCACGGCGGCGGCCAGCTTCTCGCACGACATCTACGCCAACGTCATCAAGAAGGGGCAGGTCAAGCCTGACTCCGAGGTGCGGATCGCGCGCTGGACGGTCGTCGTGATCGGCATCGTCGCGATCGTCGGCGGCGTGTTCGCCCAGAACCAGAACGTCGCGTTCCTCGTGGCGCTCGCGTTCGCGGTGGCGGCCTCGGCCAACCTGCCCACGATCGTGTTCTCCCTCTTCTGGAAGCGGTTCAACACCTCGGGCGCGCTGTGGAGCATCTACGGCGGGCTCGTCTCGTGCATCGTGCTCATCGTCCTGTCGCCCACGGTGTCGGGCGACGAGAAGGCGATGTTCCCGTCCGCCGACTTCGCCGTCTTCCCGCTCACGAACCCCGGCCTGGTGTCGATCCCGCTGGGCTTCCTGCTCGGGATCGTCGGCACCTTCCTGTCCAAGGAGAAGCCGCACCCGGAGAAGTTCGCCGAGATGGAGGTCCGCTCGCTCACGGGCGCCGGCGCCGAGAAGGCGGTCGCGAAGCACTGATCCCGGCACGACCGGCACGACCGGCACGACGAAGGGCCCCGAGAGATCTCGGGGCCCTTCGCCGTGCCGGGAACGGGTCAGCTGGACGACGTCGACAGGGAGCCGTCGGAGCTGAACACGAGGCCGAGGGTGATCTCGCCCTTCTGCAGCGCCGCCTTGGTCAGCGGGCCGCCGGCGTCGAGCGAGCGGAACTCGGAGAACGTCAGGCCGTACGTGTCCTCGAGGCCCGGCTTGCAGAACGGGCGCTCGGTGCACTCGGGCCCCGCGCCGAGGACCAGGCCGCCGCAGGCCTCGGAGAGGTCGCTGAGCGTGGTCAGGTCGTGCTCCTGCGCGAACGCCTGCGTGACGGCGAACGCGTTCTGGTCCTGGGCGGGCGACGGCGTGCCGAACGCGAGCCCGGCCTGCTTGCCGAGGTCCGTGAGCGCCGAGACGGTCGAGTCCAGGTCACCGGAGGCGAGCGGCTCGGCGTCCGCACCGTTGAGGTCCTTGTTGAGGAACTCGGTCAGCGTGCCCACGTACTCGGGCACCATCTGCACCTGCTTGCCCTTCAGCAGGGCCGGCAGGTACGTCTCGCGGTTGCCGATCGTGGTGACGGTCGCGTCGTAGCCCGCGCTCTTCAGCACGTCGGCGTAGATGTTCCCGAGCGTGGCGCTCTCGGCGAAGTCGGCCGCGCCGATCGCGACGGTCGTGCCCTTGCCGGCCGAGTCGTCGTCTGCCGCCAGGCCGGCGTCCTGGACGAACTTGGCGGCGACGTCCTCCGACGTCTGGCGGTCGATGTCGACCGACTTGTTCAGCCCGATCAGGGTGTCCGTGTCGAGCGCCGCGGACACGGTGTCGAGCAGCGGGATCAGGTCCGGGTCCTGCGCGGCGAGGTCGGCGTTCACCGCGGGGACGATGTTGTCGACCGTCTGCAGCTTCTTGTCGTCCTCGAGCACCACGAGCGCGTCGCCCGGGACGGCCTCGCAGGTCGCGGCGGCGCCCGACGCGGTGGACGTCGATCCGCCGCCCCCCGCCGAGCCAGGGTCGCCGCAGGCGGCGAGCAGCCCCGTCGCGCCGACGACGGCGGCCAGCGCGGCCGTCGTGCGTCGCAGGGTGATCGTGCGGTGGGAGGTCATCGTGCGCTCCGTCCGTGGGAAGTACCAGGTGGATGAGAGTGGATGAGAGGAGATGAGGCGGGTGGAAGGGGTGAACCGGCCTATTCGACCGCGAGGGTCGGCGGCAGGCAACCGGTTTGGCTCGCGGGAGCCGTCAGCGCCGTGCTGCGGCGCGGAGGGGTTTGGGCGTGACGAGTCGTTGCACGACGGCGAACACGCCGTCCAGGACCAGGGCGAGCAGCGCGACCAGGACGCCGCCGGCGAGCACCTGCCCGTACCGCTGCGTCCCCATCCCGAGCGCGATGATCTGCCCGAGACCGCCGCCGCCGGCGAGCGCCGCCAGCGGCACCGTGGCGCTGACCTGCACGACGGCGGTGCGCACGCCCGCTGCGACGAGGGCCGTGGCCAGCGGGAGCTCGACGCGCGTGAGCACCTGCCGGCCCGGCATGCCGAGGCCGATCGCGGCGTCGCGTGCGGAGGGGTCCGCGCCACGCACGCCCTCGTACGTGTTGACCAGGAGCACCGGCACGGCGAAGAGCGCGGCGGCCACGATCGTGGCGCCGTCGCCGAAGAGGCCCGCGGTGGCGAGGAGCAGGATGATGCCGAGGGTCGGGACGGCTCGGCTGGCGTTGGTCAGCCAGACGGTCACGCCGCCGCCGCGTCGGCCGTGGCCCAGGGCCGCGCCGACCGGCAGCGCGACCACGGCGGCGACCAGCACCGCCGCGGCGGTGAGCGCCAGGTGCTCGCGGCCGAGCTCGAGGATGCCGCCGGGCCCCGTCCAGCTCAGGGGGTCGTTGAGGTAGGCGATCGCCTCGCCGACGACGCCGGTGCCCTCGGCCGTGACCGTGGGGACGGCCGCGGCGCTCATGCGGCCCTCCCGCGCAGCCACGGTGTGAGGGCGCGGCCGGCGGCCCACAGCACGAGGTCGAGCACGAGGGCGAGCAGGACGCAGGCGAGGGTCGCCGTCATGATCTCCGCACGGTAGAAGTTGTTGCGGAAGCCCTGGAACATCAGCTGCCCGAGCCCGCCGTAACCGACCACGACCCCCACGGTGACGAGCGCGACCGTCGTGACGGTGGCCAGGCGCAGGCCGGCGACGATGCTGGGCAGCGCGTTCGGCAGCCGCACCCGCGCCAGGACCTGGAACGGCCCGTGCCCGACGCCGCGCGCCGCGTCGACCGCCGCCGGGTCCACGCCCTCGAGGCCGGTCACCGTGTTGCGCAGGATGACCAGCAGCGCGTACAGCACCAGGCCGAGGAGCACGGGCTGGCGGCCGATCCCCATGATCGGCGCGAGGATCGCAAACAGCGCCAGCGACGGGACCGTGTAGAGGATCGCCGCGGTGCCGAGCAGGGGGCCGGCCAGCCAGCGGACCCGCGAGGCGAGCAGCCCCAGCGGCACCGCGATCACCGCGGCGATCGCGACCGCCTCGACGGTGAGCAGGGCGTGCTCCGTCGTGCGCGCCCACAGGACGTCGGCGTTCGCGGTCACGTACGACCAGGAGAACCACGGGTTGTCCGCAGCCGTCCCGGCAGCGCTGATGACCATGGGAAAGACCGTAGCGGGCACCGGGGACACCCGGCGGGCGGTCGCCCCGGCGCGCCGCGGGCCGGGGTGGGGGATGCGCTCGATAGCCTCGCAGCCATGCCCGCCCTCGCCACCGCGCCCGCCCGGCTGTCCGCCGGCATCGAGCTCGACGCCGTCCGCAAGGCCTACCCGGACGGCACCGTCGCGGTGGACGGGCTGAGCCTCACGGTCGAGCCAGGGGAGGTGCTCGCGCTCGTCGGGCCGTCCGGCTGCGGCAAGTCGACCACCCTGCGCATGATCAACCGCCTCGTCGAGATCACCTCCGGCCGCGTGCTGGTCGACGGCGAGGACGTCATGAAGGTGGACCCGGTGGCCCTGCGCCGCCGTACCGGGTACGTCATCCAGGACGTGGGCCTGCTGCCGCACCGCACCGTCGAGGCGAACGTGGCGACCGTGCCGCGCCTGCTCGGCTGGGACCGGCAGCGGGTGCGCGACCGGGTCGCCGAGGTGCTCGACCTCGTGGGCCTCCCGGCGCGGGAGTACGGGCGCCGCTACCCCCACCAGCTCTCCGGCGGCGAGCGGCAGCGCGTCGGGGTGGCGCGGGCGCTCGCCACCGACCCCCCGGTGCTGCTCATGGACGAACCCTTCGGTGCCGTCGACCCCGAGCGCCGCCGGGACCTGCAGAACCAGGTCTCGCGCATCCTGGCCGAGGTCGGGTCCACCGTCGTGCTGGTCACGCACGACGTCGACGAGGCGGTCCGGCTCGGCGACCGGGTGGCGGTGCTCTCGCGCGGTGGCCACCTGGAGCAGGTCGCGTCGCCGCTGACCGTGCTCGCGCACCCTGCCTCGGACCGCGTGCGCGACTTCGTCGGCGCCGGTGCCCACCAGCGGATGCTGGCGCTCGCCCAGGTGCGGCGGGCCGACCTGGAGGACGCGTCCCTCGTCGTGCAGCCCGCACCGCGCGCCGTGCCCCTGGGCGCGAGCCTCGCGGAGGCGTTCGAGGCGGTCGCCGCCCTGCCGACGTCGTCCCAGGGGAGGGTCCCGGTCGTGGACGACCAGGACGTCGTCGTCGGGTCGCTCACCGCGGCAGGCATCCTCGGCGGGCTGCGCCGCGCGGCCGACGCCGCGGCGCCCGCGGCGTCCCCGGCAGACCGGACGGACCCGGCGCACTAGGCTCGCCGCGTGACCTCGACGCGCATCGGCCTCGCCACCTGCTCCGCCCTGCCCCGGCTCGACAGCGACGACCGGCCGCTCCTCGCCGCGCTCACGGAGCGCGGCGTCGTGGCCGAGGCCGTCGTCTGGGACGACCCGGACGTGGACTGGTCGGTGTACGACCTCGTCGTCGTGCGCTCGACCTGGGACTACTCGCCCCGCCGCGACGAGTTCCTCGCCTGGGCCGCGGGCGTGCCGCGCCTCGAGAACCCGGTCGACGTCCTGCGCTGGAACACCGACAAGGGCTACCTGCGCATCCTCGAGGAGGCGGGCGTGCCCGTCATCCCGACGATCTGGCTCGACCCCGCACGGCACCTGTCCAAGCGCGCGGTCCACACGCGCATGCCGGCCTTCGGCGACTTCGTGGTCAAGCCGGTGGTCAGCGCGGGCGCGCAGGACACGGGGCGCTACCAGCCCGTCTCCGCGCAGTCCCGGGCGCTGGCGATCAAGCACGCCGTGGACCTGCTCGACGGTGGCCGAGCGGTGATGATCCAGCCCTACGTCACGTCGGTGGACACCGCGGGCGAGACCGGTCTCGTGTTCGTGGACGGCGAGCTGCGCCACGCGGTGCGCAAGCACGCGCTGCTCACCGGGCCGGCGCAGACCTCCGACGCGCTGTACGCGGCGGAGCAGATGGCGCCCGCGACGGCGACGCCCGACCAGGTCGACGCGGCGGAGAAGGCGCTGGCCGTGGCGCGCGAGCACGTCGGCGGCGAACGGCCGTTCCTCTACGCCCGCGTCGACCTGGTGACGGGCGACGACGGCGGCCCGATGGTCATCGAGCTCGAGCTCGCGGAGCCGTCGCTGTGGATGCAGCACTCGGGGGCGGCAGCGACGCTGGACGCGTTCGCCGACGCGATCCTCGCGCGCGCCTGAGCCGGCAGGGGCTCGACACAGCACGAGGCCCCCGTCACGTCCAGGGACGCGGCGGGGGCCTCGCGGGTGGGGTGGCTAACCGGGCTTGAACCGGCGACCTCCTGGACCACAACCAGGCGCTCTACCGACTGAGCTATAGCCACCATGACCGGACGCGTGCGCACCGGCCGACCAGAACTATACCTGGTCCGGGGGGCAGGTCAGGACCTCGCGGGCCGGCGGGTGACGGACGTCTCGCGGATCCGCTCCGCGACGCCGCGCGCGGTCCTCGTGTCCGGGCCGGGCTGCGGCACGAACAGGGCCTCGCGGTAGTACCGCAGCTCGTCGATGCTCTCGAGGATGTCCGCGAGCGCCCGGTGGCCACCCTCCTTCTTGGGGGCGGCGAAGTACACGCGCGGGTACCAGCGGCGCGCGAGCTCCTTGATCGAGGACACGTCGACGATCCGGTAGTGCAGGTGGCCCACGAGCTCGGCCATGTCCCGGTCGAGGAACATCTTGTCCGTGCCCACCGAGTTGCCGGCGAGCGGCGCCTTGCCCGGGTCGGGCACCCACTCGCGGACGTAGTCGAGCACGGCCCGCTCGGCCTCGGCGAGCGTCATGCCGGCCGGCAGCTCCTCGAGGAGGCCGGACGTCGTGTGCATCTCGCGCACGAAGTCGTTCATCTGCTCGAGTGCGGCGGCCGGCGGCGCGATGACGACGTCCACCCCCTCGCCGAGCACGTTCAGCTCGGAGTCGGTGACCACGGCGGCGACCTCGACGAGCGCGTCGGCGCGCAGGTCCAGGCCGGTCATCTCGCAGTCGATCCACACGATGCGTTCGTTCGGGTTAGCGGGGCTCACGAGGTCAGCCTACGGTCCGCCCGGCAGCGAGAAGGCTGCGCGGGGCCCGGAACGCGGCGAGGGCCCCGGTGCTCCGGACGGTTCGCTGGGGAACGGTCCGGGCCCCGGGGCCCTCGTGGTGGCGTCGTCTGCCGGTCTGGCGCCGGTCGACGGTCGCGCGTCGGGTGTCATGCGGTCAGCCAGTCGAACAGCCACCGGGCGATGCTGGTGTGCTGGCGGCGGGCGTGCGGCTGCGAGCGCAGCTTGTGCTGCTGCTGCAGTCGGTGGATGGTGCGTCGTCGCTCGGCGTCGTCGAGACGCTCGCGCTGGATGGCCTGCACGAGAAGCAGGTTGTCCGTGGAGTACATGGTGATGGTTGTCCTTCGTGACGTGGGTCGTCGGTCCGGGCCAGGGACCACCCTGCGACCGGTGTCTGACCGGCCGCTCGTCACCGCGGTGCACGAGAGAGTCTGCCGGGCCGCACTCGGCCGCCGCACGCTTTTTTCCCAGGTCACGGGCAGGGATGCGCCCGGTCGCATCAACAGGTCGGTGATCAGGGATGCGTGCCATGGCGAAGGGCCGGCCCGCCCGACGTCGTCGCGGCGCTCCCAGGTGACATCGACCACGCTCGCTCGCGGGTCCAGATCGGTGCCCCCGGCAGGATTCGAACCCGCGACCCGGTCATTAGAAGTGACCCGCTCTATCCAACTGAGCTACGGAGGCAAGCGAGCAGAGTTTAGCCCAGCACACGCTGGGTCTGAGGGCGCCACGGGGAGGCACCCCGACGCGTGTGGCGGAGCACCCATCTACTAGTGTCGGACGATGGCGCAGCACCACACCAAGGACAAGGGCGACCTCGGCGTGGCAAAGGCCCATGCCGATCTCGTGAGCCAAGGCGCAGTCGTGCTCTTCCCGGCGACCGAACACGCACCGTTCGATCTGGTCGCGTACACGGACGGTGCTTTCTGCAGGCTCCAGGTGAAGTATCGCGCGGCGCGTGCCGGCGCCATCACGGTCCATTTCCGGTCCGTGTGGAACGATCGTCAGGGCACTCACGTCAAGCCTACGGACAAGGACACCATCGACGTCGTCTGCGTCTACTGTCCCGAGACGGACGAGTGCTACTACATCAAGCCAGGTGACTACGGAGCGTCGGTCACGCTCAGGGTCGCACCGACCAGGAACGGCCAACGCAGGGGCGTGCTCGACGCCGCCACGTTCCGTGGGCTGCCCGTTCCTGTTCCTCCTGCCTGACTTCGTGCGGCGCGCGCGTTTGGCACGGAACGCCCCAGCGGGAAGGATGTGCCCGTGACACCTTCCCTGGAAACCCGCGCCTCGCGCCGCGCCGCGAGCCGCAAGGACGCGGGGGCGAGCGAGGAGATCGGCGTCACCGTCCACGACGTCGCCCGCGACCTGCGGCGTGACGTCGCCGCCGTGGAGCTCCCGCTGCCGATCGACGGCGCCGAGGAGGCTGCGGCCTCCCGGGACCGGCTGCTGGCCCAGCTCGACGAGCACCTGCTGCCCCGGCTGAAGGAGCTGTCCTCGCCGGCTGTCGTCGTCGTGGCAGGGTCGACCGGGGCGGGCAAGTCCACCCTGTACAACTCGCTGCTCGGCGAGGCCGTCTCCGAGGCCGGGGTGCTGCGTCCCACGACGCGGGAGCCCGTGCTGGCCCACCACCCGGCGGACGCCGACGTGATGACGTCCGGGCCGGTCACCGAGCTGTCGCGCGTGGTGGCCCACGAGGGTGTGCCGCGCGGCACCGCCCTGCTGGACGCCCCCGACCTGGACTCCTTCGTGCAGCAGAACCGGTCCACGGCGCAGCAGCTGCTCGAGGCCGCCGACCTCTGGCTCTTCGTCACGACGGCCGCCCGCTACGGCGACGCCCTGCCGTGGCACGCGCTCGGCCGGGCGACCGAACGGGGAGCGTCCGTGGCGATGGTGCTCAACCGTGTGCCGAAGGAGACGCTCACCACGGTGCGCGGCGACCTCATGCAGCGTCTGCGCGAGCACGGCATGACAAACGTGCCGCTCTTCGTGATCCCGGACGTCGGTCCGCACGAGGGCATGCTCGACCCGGCGGTCGTGGCGCCCGTGCGTCGCTGGCTCTCCATGCTGGCGGGCCCGGACCGGTCGCGGGCCGTGGTCGTGCGGACCCTCAAGGGCGCGCTGGGGGCGCTGCCCGGGTGGGTCACGTCGCTCGCGGACGCGCTGGACGCGCAGCAGGAGGCGGCGCTCGTGCTCCGGCGCCGGGCGGAGGAGGAGATCCCGGCGGCCGAGCGGCTCGCCCGCGACGCCGTCGCCGCGGGTGTCGTGGCCGGGGCGTCCGTCGAGGCCCGGTGGCGCGAGCTCTCCGGCACCGCCGGCGTCGACCGTGTCAAGGTGCGCGGCGACCGCGCACGCAGCAGCCGCCGTGCCGGGCGGGCGCGCGAGGCGGCGCTCGACGGGCTGCGGTCCGACGTCGTCGACGCCGCGGCCCGCACGCTCGCGGCCTCGGGGGCCCGGGTCGAGGAGCGGCTGCGCGCCGTCCTCGCCGGGCCGGGCGCGCCCGCCGGCGGCGAGGCGGTGGTCCCCGACGGCGCCGCGCGCGCAGCGGCCCGCGAGGCGGACGTGCCCGGGCGCGTCGCGGGGTGGGCCGAGCATGCCGACACCCTCGTCACGGACCTGCTCGCCGGGTCGCCGACCGCGCGCGTCGAGGCTGCCGCGAAGGCGTTCGGGCCGCGGGGCCTGGCGACGCTGCTCCTGGCCTCCGCCGCCGGCAGCGACGACGCGGCCCGCCTCCTGGACCGGGTCCTCGGGGACGGGGCAGACGACCCCGTCTCCGCGCTGCGCGAGGACCTCGGCGACCGCGCGGCCGCCGTCGTCGACGCGGAGGTGCAGGCCGTGCTGGACCGCATCGCGCCGTCCGAACCCGCCGACGACGCGGCCGCGGGGCTGCGCGTGCGGCTCGCCGAGCTCAGGAGGCTGACATGACCGAGAGCCCGACCCACGACGCGACCCTGCGTGCCCGCACCGAGGACCTCGCCGAGGCGCTCAAGATCGCCGGTCCTCGCCTCGACGACGCGACCTCGACGCGCGTCACGGCCGCGGTGGAGGGCGTGCGCCAGCGGCTCGCGCTCGGTGTCGACCACACGGTGGTGGCGTTCGCGGGCGGCACCGGCTCGGGCAAGTCGAGCCTGTTCAACAAGGTGTCGCGGCTGAGCTTCGCCGACGTCGGCGTGAAGCGCCCCACGACGGCGCGGGTCACCGCCTGCTCGTGGTCCGACGACGCGGAGGCGCTGCTCGACTGGGTCGGGGTGGACCGCGAGCGGCGCATCACCCAGGGCGGCGAGCTCGACGGCGAGGACGAGGAGAAGCTCGCCGGGCTGGTGCTCCTCGACCTGCCGGACCACGACTCCGTCGAGCCGGCGCACCGGGACGTCGTGGACCGCGTGCTGCCGCTGGTCGACCTGCTGGTGTGGGTGGTGGACCCGCAGAAGTACGCGGACGACGCGCTGCACTCCGGCTACCTGCGCGACTCCGTCGGCTCGGAGTCGTCGATGGTCGTGCTGCTCAACCAGGTCGACACCGTGCCGGACACGCAGCGCGAGAACCTGCTCGCCGACCTGGCGCGCCTGCTCGAGGACGACGGGCTCACGGGCGTGTACGTGCAGGGCGTGTCCGCGCGTACCGGCGAGGGGATCGACCGGGTGCGGCGGATCCTGGAGGAGGCCTGCTCGCGGCGGTCCGTCGCCGCCGGGCGCGCGGCGGCGGAGCTCGACTCCGCGGCCCGCCTGCTCCTGGCGCAGACGCCCGCGGAGGTGCCGTGGCAGATGGGCCCGGCGGTGGAGCGCGAGCTGGACGCCCTCGTCGCCGCCACCGGGCTGGACGCCGTCGCCACGCAGGTGGGCAACGCCGTGCGCAACGGCTACGGCCGCCCCGAGGTCCCGCCGCCGGACCGCGACGCGGTCGCGCTGTCCCGGGCGCGCTGGCTCACCCGGGCGGGAGCGTCGCTGCGCCCGGGCTGGCAGCGCTCGCTCGCGGCGTCGGTCGCCGGGGCGGACCAGCTGCGCACGTCGGTCGCGGGCGCGTTGCGGGGGGTCGTTCTCGACACCCGCGGCCCGTCCTCGGCGCGCACGCTGCGCCGCACCGGGTGGGTGCTGGGCGGTCTTGCCGCGGTGGCGGCGGTCGTGGGCGTGCTCGCGCTGACCGGCGTGCTGGAGCTCGCCTCGCCGTGGCCCGGCGTCGTGCTCGGTGCGGCGGGCGTCCTCGCGGTCGCTGCCGTCGCCGTGGTGCTCGCCTCGGCCGCAGCGCGGCGCGCGCTCGCACGCCGCCGGGAGCAGGCGGTGGCGACCGCCGGGCGCGCCGCACTGGAGCGCGTGCTGTCCGAGGGGCTCGGCGAGCCGACCCAGCGCCTGCTCGTCGAGCACCGCCGGGTGCGCGAGCTCGCGCAGGCAGCGACCGAGCTGCCGACGTCGCGGCCGCTCACCGGGTCCCTGAGGCTGCCCACAGGCGCCGAGCTCTCGGCGTCGTCCACAGACGCGCCCAGGCAGGGAACCAGCCGGACGTCGCGCGACTGATCCTGGGGGCACGCCGGCGTCCGCCGGCGCGGAGCCCAGGAGGAGCGCATGAACGAGGTCAGCATCACCGTCAACGGATTCGTCGGGACGAGACCCGCGCTGCACCGGTCGCCGAACGGCGTGGAGTGGACCACGTTCCGGGTCGCGAGCACGCGCCGGGTGCGCGACCCGCGCAACGGAGAGTGGTCGGACGGCCAGACGCTCTGGTTCACCGTGAAGTCCTTCCGCAGCGGGGCCCGGAACGTGGCGGAGTCCCTGGCGCAGGGGGACCCGGTGGTGGTGACCGGCCGGTTGTCCACCGAGGACTGGACGGACAAGGACGGCAACGACCGCTGGCAGCTCGTGATCGACGCGCAGGCCGTGGGCCCGGACGTGACGCGGGGCCTGGCGCGCTTCACGCGGGTCGTGGACCGGTCCGCGCCGGACGACGCGGCCGGGCAGGAGGGCGGCCCGTCGCTCGAGCCCGGGCCGCCGGGCTCCGACCCGTGGGCCGCCGCGGCCGAGGGTCGAGGGCCGGACGACGAGGCCGATGGGGAGCAGACCGGGGCCGAGGATCCCGTGCCGGTCGGCGTGTGAGGGCCCGGGTCGCGTAGGCTGGTGGACCGGCCGCCATGCCGGTCCTCCAGCGTGCCCGCTGGAGCCTTCGAATCCTCGACAGTCTTCGGATCGAATCCCCAATTCTCCGCGCGATCGAACGGTGGAAGCAGAGCCAGTGGCTGAGTTCATCTACTCCATGTACAAGGCGCGCAAGGCGCACGGCGACAAGGTCATCCTCGACGACGTGTCGCTGAACTTCCTGCCCGGCGCCAAGATCGGCGTCGTCGGCCCCAACGGCGCCGGCAAGTCGACGATCCTCAAGATCATGGCCGGCCTCGACCAGCCGTCGAACGGCGACGCCCGGCTGTCCCCGGGGTACACCGTCGGGATCCTGCTGCAGGAGCCCCCGCTGAACGACGACAAGACGGTGCTGGGCAACGTCGAGGAGGCGGTCGGCCCGATCAAGGCGAAGATCGACCGCTTCAACGAGATCTCCGCCCTCATGGCGGAGCCGGACGCCGACTTCGACTCCCTGCTCGCCGAGATGGGCACCCTGCAGGAGGAGATCGACGCCGCCGACGCGTGGGACCTCGACTCGCAGCTCGAGCAGGCGATGGACGCGCTGCGCTGCCCGCCGCCGGACGCCGACGTCAAGGTGCTCTCCGGCGGTGAGCGCCGTCGCGTCGCGCTGTGCAAGCTCCTGCTCGAGAAGCCGGACCTGCTGCTGCTCGACGAGCCGACCAACCACCTCGACGCCGAGTCGGTGCTGTGGCTCGAGCAGCACCTGGCGACCTACCCCGGCGCCGTCCTCGCCGTCACGCACGACCGGTACTTCCTCGACCACGTCGCGCAGTGGATCTGCGAGGTCGACCGCGGCCGTCTGTACCCGTACGAGGGCAACTACTCCACCTACCTGGAGAAGAAGCAGGCCCGCCTCGAGGTGCAGGGCAAGAAGGACGCCAAGCTCGCCAAGCGCCTGAAGGACGAGCTGGACTGGGTGCGTTCCAACGCGAAGGGCCGGCAGACGAAGTCGAAGGCCCGTCTGGCCCGCTACGAGGAGATGGCGGCGGAGGCCGAGCGGACGCGGAAGCTGGACTTCGAGGAGATCCAGATCCCCGCGGGTCCGCGTCTGGGCAGCGTCGTCCTCGAGGCGACCAACCTGCAGAAGGGTTTCGACGGGCGCCAGCTCATCGACGGTCTCAGCTTCACGCTGCCGCGTAACGGCATCGTCGGCGTCATCGGCCCGAACGGCGTCGGCAAGACGACGCTGTTCAAGACGATCGTGGGCCTGGAGCCGCTGGACGGTGGCGACCTCAAGGTCGGCGAGACCGTGAAGATCTCCTACGTCGACCAGTCGCGTGGCGGCATCGACCCGAAGAAGACGCTCTGGGAGGTCGTCTCCGACGGGCTCGACTTCATCAAGGTCGGCAACGTCGAGATCCCGTCCCGGGCCTACGTGGCGTCGTTCGGCTTCAAGGGCCCGGACCAGCAGAAGCCTGCGGGCGTGCTGTCCGGTGGTGAGCGCAACCGCCTCAACCTCGCCCTCACGCTCAAGCAGGGCGGCAACCTGCTGCTCCTGGACGAGCCGACCAACGACCTGGACGTCGAGACCCTCGGCTCCTTGGAGAACGCCCTGCTCGAGTTCCCGGGCTGCGCCGTCGTCGTCTCGCACGACCGCTGGTTCCTCGACCGGGTCGCGACCCACATCCTCGCCTACGAGGGCACCGAGGAGGACCCGGCGAACTGGTACTGGTTCGAGGGCAACTTCGCCTCATACGAGGAGAACAAGGTCGAGCGCCTGGGCGCCGACGCCGCGCGCCCGCACCGCGTGACGTACCGCAAGCTCACGCGCGACTGACCTGCGTGCGCCACGACGCCCTCGGCACCCGCGCGGTGCCGGGGGCGTCGTGCTCTCGCGGGCGCAAAAGAGGAGGGCACCCGCGCGGCCGTCGGCGATACTGCGTCGGTGACCGTGACGCCGACCACCCGCGCCCGCCCTGCCTGGACCGACCTGCCCGCCCCCGTGCGCGGGGCCGTCGAGGCTCGCCTCGGCGCCACGGTCACCGCCTGGGCCAGCCATGACGGCGGCTACTCCCAGGGACTGGCCTCCACGCTGCGCACCGCGCAGGGCTCCGTGTTCGTCAAGGCGGTCGGCCCCGAGCACCCGCACACGGTCGGGCTGTACCGGGAGGAGGCGCGCCGGGCCGCGCTCCTGCCGCTCGGAGTGCCCACGCCGCGGCTGCTGTGGTCGACGGAGGTGCCCAGCACCGGCGACGGGCCCGACGGCGGCTGGGTGGCCCTCGCGTTCGAGACCTTGCCGTCCCGCCCGCCGCGCACCCCGTGGCACGACGAGGAGCTGCGCGCCGTCCTCGAGCTGGCCGCCGGCGTGGCCGAGCACCAGGTCGCGCCGGGGCTGCTCCCGGACTTCGAGACCGAGCTGCCGACGGACCGCACGGGCCGGTTGGCGGCCGAGCGGCCGACCGGGCTCGCGACCTACGACCCGTGGCTCGCGCAGCACGTCGACCGGCTGGCGGCCCTCGAGCTGGACGCGCCCGCCGCGGTGACGGGTTCCGTGCTGGTGCACGGCGACCTCCGTGGTGACAACGCGCTGCTGGTCGACGCGCCGGCGGGGGTCCGCGGCCCTCGGGCGCTGGCGGTGGACTGGCCGAACGCCGCTCGCGGTGCGGCGTTCTGCGACCTCGTCGGCATGCTGCCCGCCGTCCACCTCGAGGGCGGGCCGCCGCCCGAGGAGGCCCTGCGCCTCCGCCCGCTGCCCGCGGGCACGGACGAGGACGCCGTCACGGCCTACCTCGTGGCCCTCACCGGATACTTCGTGCACTCGTCGCTGCAGCCGCCGCCCCCGGGCATCCCGCACGTCCGGGCGTTCCAGAGGGCCCAGGGCGAGGTGTGCGTCGCCTGGCTGCGCCGCCGCCTGGGGGACTGACCAGGTCGGCGCCGGACGACACGGGTGGGACCGCCGGCGCGTTCGACCACGGACGGCGCCGCAGGCCGTCGGGGCGCGCGCATCGTCACAGGTCAACCCTGCGCGGATCGCCCGAGGTAGGCACACTGGGCTCATGACCGACCCGGACCCGACCTCGGCCCCGGCACCGCGGGACGAGGCCGCCGCCCGGGAGCTCGTCGACGCGCTGCAGGTGCTGCGCGCACGCCTCGGCGCGATGCACCTGCCCCTGGAGACGCCGGGCGTCGCCTCGGCCCGGACCGACCTGCACCAGGCGACGGACCAGCTCGACGACTACCTGCTGCCGCGCCTGCGCGCCGAGCGCGCCCCGCTGCTCGTGGTCGTCGGCGGCTCCACCGGGGCGGGGAAGTCGACGCTGGTGAACTCGCTGCTGGGCGAGCCCGTCTCGGCGCCGGGCGTCCTGCGCCCCACGACGCGCGCGCCGGTGCTGGTGCACCACCCGCTCGACGCGCGCTGGTTCACGACCGACCGGGTGCTGCCGGGGCTCGCGCGCGTCACCGCCGCGGGCACCGTGCCGGACCGGTCGGGCACCAAGGAGCCCGCCACGTCCGGGCCGTCCGGGCCGGACGCGTCCGGCGCCGCCGCGATCCGCCTGGTCGCCAGCGACGCGCTGCCACAGGGCCTGGCCCTGCTCGACGCCCCCGACATCGACTCCGTCGAGATCGCGAACCGGGAGCTTGCCGCACAGCTCCTCGGGGCGGCGGACCTGTGGCTCTTCGTCACGACGGCCGCCCGGTACGCGGACGCCGTCCCGTGGGACCTGCTCGGCCAGGCCGCCCGCCGCCGCGCGCAGGTCGCGATCGTGCTGGACCGCGTCGACCCGGGAGCGGAGGTCGTGGCGGACGACCTGCGCCGCATGGTCGCCGAGCACGGGCTCGCGGACGCACGGGTGTTCGTGCTCGCCGAGGCGGCGGAGCAAGGACCGGACGCCCTCGTCGACGGGCTGCTGCCCGAGGCCGCCGTCGCGGAGGTCGCGACCTGGCTGTCCGGGCTGGGCGGGGACCCCGAGGCACGCGCCCGCGTCATCGCCGCCACCCGGGACGGCGTGGTGGACGACCTCGTGCAGCGCGCCGTCGCCCTCGCCGGGACGGCCGACGGGCAGCAGGTGGCGGACGCACGGCTGCGCGACGCGGTGCGCCGGTACCACGCGGAGGCCCTGACGCAGGTGGAGGCGGCGACGTCGGACGGAGCGCTGCTGCGCGGCGAGGTCCTGGCCCGCTGGCAGGACTTCGTCGGCACCGGGGAGTTCTTCCGGGCCGTCGAGGCCGGGGTGGGCCGGGTGCGCGACGCGGTCGTGCGGTTCTTCCGGGGCCGGCCGAAGGACGCCCCGCAGGTGGAGCAGGCCATCGCGCACGGCCTCGAGTCCGTCATCCTCGACGCCGCCGAGCAGGCCGCCGAGCGCACCTACGCCGCGTGGCGGGGCGACGCCGCAGGGGCCGCGCTGCTGGACGGGCTCGACCTGGCCCGGGTGCCCACGGCGCTGCGCACCGAGGTCGCCGAGCAGATCCGCGGCTGGCAGGACGACGTCCTGGCACTGGTGCGCGAGCAGGGCGAGTCGCGGCGCGGCACCGCGCGCGCGGTCTCGTTCGGCGTCAACGCGCTCGGCGTGAGCCTCATGGTCATCGTCTTCGCCTCGACGGCTGGGCTGACCGGGGCGGAGATCGGCATCGCGGGCGGCACGGCCGTCGTGGCGCAGAAGCTCCTCGAGGCCGTGTTCGGCGACGAGGCGGTGCGGCGGCTCGCGGCGCAGGCCAAGGAGCGGCTGCAGGCGCGGGTCGAGACGGTGCTGCGGGGGCAGGCGGCGCGGTACACCGCCCAGCTCGATGCGCTCGGCACCCAGGACACCGGTGCGGCGGGCGTGCGCGACGCCGCCCACCAGGTGGCCGCCGCAGCCCGCGCCGAGCGCGCCGCCCGCGCCGTCCCGGACGAGGGCGCGACCCGCCCGTGGAGTGGTGGCCTGCTGCGCGGGGCGGGGACGCTGCGCCCGCCCGAGAGCCCGGAGCGGGACGAGCCCGGCGACGCTGCCCCGCCCTCCGCTCGCCGCGGCGGCTGGTGGTCGCGCAGGCGGTCCCGCTCGGGCGAGGAGGGGGAGCAGTGAGCCGGATCGACCTCGCAGACCGCACGGCCGCGCTGGAGACGGCGGTCGCCTCAGCGACCGGTCGCCTGGACCGCGACATGCTCGACGAGGCGCGTGCCGTCGTCACACGGGCTCGGGAGCGCGGGGGGCTGTCGGCCGAGCACACCGTGGTGGCACTCGCGGGCGCGACCGGGTCCGGCAAGTCGAGCGTGCTCAACGTCGTGGCCGGGGACGAGATCGCGACGGTCGGCGTGCGTCGTCCCACGACCTCCCACCCGGTCGCGGCCGTGTGGGGCGACGGGGCCGGCCCGCTGCTCGACTGGCTCGAGGTGCAGCGCCGCCAGGAGATGGCCGTGCCCGACGACGGCGAGGACGTCGCCGCGCGCCCGGCCCGGCGCGGGCTCGGGCGGCTGCGGGGCCGCCGGGCCCCTGCCGGCATCTCGACCGGGCTCGTCCTGCTGGACCTGCCGGACCACGACTCGGTGGTGGTGGAGCACCGGCTGCGGGCGGAGCGGCTCGTGGAGCGGGCCGACCTGCTGGTCTGGGTCGTGGACCCGCAGAAGTACGCCGACGCAGCCCTGCACGAGGGCTACCTGCGGCCCCTGGCGGGCCGTTCGGAGGTCGTCGTGGTGGTGCTCAACCAGGTCGACCGCCTGTCCGCCGCCGAGACGGACGCGATGCTGGCCGACCTGCGACGGCTGGTCGCCGCGGACGGGCTGGACGGGGCGCGCGTCCTTGCCCTCTCGGCCGCGACCGGACAGGGGACGGACCAGCTCAAGGGGCTGCTCGCGGAGGCGGCGGCGCGCCGCGAGGCCGCCACCGCGCGCCTGGCGGCGGACGCCCGGGCCGCCGCCCAGGCGATCTCGGACGCCTGCGGGTCCGGCCCGGCGCCCCGGACGGGGGAGCGGGCGGCGGTCACCCTGGTCGACGCACTCGAGGACGCGGCGGGAGTGCCCACCGTCGCGGACGCGGTGGCCGCCGCCCACCGGCGCGACGCGCACCTCGCCACCGGCTGGCCGGTGACCCGGTGGGTCGCTCGCCTGCGGCGCGACCCTCTACGACGCCTCGGCCTGCGCCGCGGCGCGGACCGTGGGGCCTCCGGCGGGGCTCCCGGCCGCGCCACCCCCGACCGACCCGACCTGGTGCGCAGCTCCCTGCCCACCACGCGGCCCGCCGTGCGGGCGGCGGCCGCCTCCGCGGTGCGACGCTACGTCGACGAGGTCACCGACGGCGCGCCCGACCCGTGGGTGCTCGTGGCGCGGGGGCGGGCGCAGGACGCGATCGACCGCCTGCCCGGGGACCTGGACCAGGCGGTGGTGGGGACACAGCTGGAGGCCGCTCGCCGTCCGCGGTGGTGGGCCGTCGCAGGGTTCGTGCAGTGGCTGCTCCTCGCCGCCGCGGTGGTGGGCCTGCTCTGGCTCGCTGCCGCAGCCGTGGTCGAGTACTTCCGGCTGCCACCGTTGATCCTCCCGGTGCTCACCGTGGACCTCACGGACTCCGGCGGGGGCGTGCTCGAGGTGCCCTGGCCGACGCTCCTGGCGCTCGGCGGGCTGGCGCTCGGCCTGCTCCTCGGGCTGGCGGCACGGGTGGTCGCGGCCGTGGGGGCGCGCCGTCGCGCCGCCCGCGTGCGCCGTCGGCTGCGGGAGTCGGTCACGGGCGTCGCGGACCGCCTGGTGCGGGTGCCGGTGGGCGACGAGCTGAGCGCGCTCGCCCGCTGCCGCGCCGCCGCGGCGATCGCCGCCGACTGACGGCCCCCGATTCCCGGCCGGGTCGGGCGCCGTGCGACGATGCGAGCCATGACCCGTCTGCACGTCCCCGTCCCGCTGCGCTGGTCCGACCTGGACGCCTACCAGCACGTCAACAACGTCGCGATGTTCGGGCTGCTCGAGGACGCCCGCATCACCGCGTTCTGGCGCCACGCCGAGGCGGTGGACGGCGAGGAGTGGCCCACCGCCATCCTCGACACCGGGCCGCACGCCACGTCCCACACCTTCGTCGCAGGCCAGCAGATCGAGTACCTGCGCCCGCTGGGGTTCACGCGGACGCCGGTGCGCGTGGAGATGTGGATCGGTGCGATCGGCGGTGCGAGCCTCGAGGTCTGCTACGAGGTGCACGACGGCGCGCCGGGAGGCTTCCCGCGCACGGCGCCGGCGTCGGGTGCCGCCCCGTACGTCAAGGCCGCCACGACGATCGTCGTCGTCGATGCCGCGACCGGGAAGCCGCGTCGGGTGACCGCGGACGAGCGCGCCGCGTGGGAGCCGTACCTCGAGGAGCCTGTGGCGTTCCGGCGCCGCGCCTGAACCTGCGGGGTGGCTGGGGTGCGGCTGCGGGGTGAGCAACCCCGGCCGTCACCGGGCCCGGCGGCCCCCGCCGAGGAGCTCCAGGACCGCGCGCTCCGCACGAGAGCGTGGCGCCCCGGCGGGGACGTCGATCGTCTCCCCGTGCGTCCACAGGTCGAACAGCCGCGGGTCGATGTACGCCGACCGTGCCACCGCCGGGGTGTTGCCGAGCTCCTCGGCCACGTCCCGGACGATCGCGGCGACGGTCCGGCGACAGGCGGCCTGGGAGCGCGGCGCGGGGCCGACGTCGGCCAGCGCGCGGGCGGTGAGCACGGTGGCGTGCCACGTGCGGAAGTCCTTCGGCGTCGCGTCCTCCCCGAGGCGTTCCTTGACCCCGGCCTGGACGTCCGCGCTGGTCACGTCGTGCCAGCGGGCCCGACGCCCTCCCTCGTCGCGCCAGGCGAGCAGGTCGACACCGCCGCGCCGGCGCTTCAGCGTCGTGACGAGCCGGGCGACGGTCGCGTCCTCGACGAGCACGTCCCGCAGCTGTCCCGACTTGGCCGGGAAGCGGAAGTGCACGCTGCCGTCCCGACGGACCGTGGCGTGCTCCTTGCGGATCGTCGCCAGGCCGTAGCTGCCGTGCCGCGCCGCATAGATCTCGCCGCCGGCCCGGAAGTAGGCCTCGTCGAGCAGCCGGAACGCGAGCGCGAGCACGGTGCGCCGCCCCATGCCCGGCTGGGCGAGGTCGCGCGTGACCACCGCCCGGGCCGCGGGCAGGCGGCGTCCGACGTCGAGCACGTGGTCGAACTTGGTCCGCGCGCGCCGCGCCTGCCACTGCTCGTGGTAGAGGTACTGGCCTCGCCCGGCCTCGTCCCGGCCGAACGCCTGCAGGTGGCCGTCCGGGTACCGGCAGATCCACACGTCCGACCAGGCGGGCGGCACGGCGAGCCGGGTGCAGCGGGCGATCTCCGCCTCGTCGTCGAGCGGCACGCCCGTCACGTCGAGGAAGACCCAGTCGTCGCCCTTCTTGCGGCGGGAGTAGCCGGGCGAGGACGCGGAGACGCGGCGAAGACGCACGGCGACAGTGTGCGTCGGGTGCGGCGTTCCCGCAGCGTCACGCGGGCAGGCGGACCATGCCCTCCTGGGCGATGCTGGCGACCAGGCGTCCCTCGCGGTCGTAGACGCGGGCCAGCCCCAGACCGCGCCCGCCCTGCGCCCCCGGCGACTCCTGCACGTACAGCAGCCAGTCGTCGGCGCGCGCGTCGCGGTGGAACCACATCGCGTGGTCGAGGCTCGCCATCGGCACCGTGCCGCCCACGTCGGTCCACGACTTCCCGGCCTGGCGCAGCACCGGCTCGAGCATCACCTGGTCGCAGGCGAAGGCGAGCAGCGCGCGGTGCAGCATGCGGTCGTCGGACTCGATGGCGTGCCGGGCCCGCACCCACACCTGCTGCGTCGGCTTCGGCTCCGGGTCGGGGCCGAGGTACAGCGAGCCCCCGACGTGCCGCAGGTCGAACGCCGACTCGTGCGACCAGAACTTCGCCGCCGGGTGGTCGATGCCCTCGAGCATCTCGATGGCCGACGTGACGTCCTCGGGCGCGGGCACGTCCTGCGGTGCGGGCTCGGCGGCCTCGTAGCCGGGCTGGTCCACCTGGAACGACACCGTCAGCGACAGGATCGGCTTGCCGTGCTGGATGGCGTGCGTGCGGCGGGCGCTGAACGACCGGCCGTCCCGCAGCCGCTCGACGGCGAAGTCGATCGGGGTGTCCAGGGTGCCTTCGCGCAGGAAGTACGCGTGCAGCGAGTGCGGCAGGCGGTCGTCCTCGACCGTGCGCCCGCACGCCAGCAGGGCCTGGGCGAGGACCTGGCCGCCGTACACGCGGCGGGCCGGGCCGGGCACGCTGTCCCCGCGCCACAGGTCGTCCTCGCCGCGCGGCCCCCAGCCGTCGACCTCGCGCAGGTCGAGCGCCGACAGCAGCCGGTCCAGGGCGTCGGGGATGCCGGCCGGGGTGGGGACGGTGGTGGACGTCTCGCTCACGCGCACTCCAGGGTGGGTCGTGGTGCCGGTGGGGTCGGTGTCACTCGTCGAACGTGTTGATCATGCTGAACGCCGCGCGCTCCAGGTAGTCCCACAGCTGGGACTCGTGCAGCGGTGCCAGGCCCAGGGAGTCGACGGCGGTGCGCATGTGGCGCAGCCAACGGTCACGCGCGTCCGGGTTGACCTTGAACGGCGCGTGCCGCATGCGCAGGCGCGGGTGGCCGCGCTGCTGGCTGTACGTCGTGGGCCCGCCCCAGTACTGCTCGAGGAACAGCGTGAGCCGCACCTTCGCGGGACCGAGGTCCTCCTCGGGGTACATGGGACGCAGCACCTCGTCGGTCGCGACACCCTCGTAGAACACGTTGACGAGGCGCTCGAAGGTGGGGTGACCGCCGACGGCGTCGTAGAACGTCTGCGCCGGTGCGGCGGGTGAAGTCTGGTCCGTCACCGGGCCATCTTCCCAGACCTCGGGGGTGCTGCTCCTCCCGCGCGGACGCCCGGCGGGTTAGGCTGGTCACGGACCTGCAACGACGCACTCCACGGGAGGCCCCCATGACCATCGCCTCGAACAAGGCTGACGACATCCTCGCGGCGCTCGGCGGAAGCCGGAACGTCGTCGAGCTCGAGCCCTGCATCACCCGGCTGCGGGTCGAGGTGAGCGACCCGGCCCTCGTGGACGAGCCGGGGCTCAAGGCGTCGGGCGCGTTCGGCGTGGTGCGCTCGGGCCGTGTGGTGCAGGTCATCGTCGGCCCGGAGGCCGACGAGCTGGCCGCGCAGCTGGACCCGCTGCTCGTGCCCTGAGGCTCGGGTCGGACGGCCCGCCGGGCGCCTCAGGCGCCGTCGTCGAGCAGGGCGTGCTCGTCGGGCACGGAGGTCTGCAGGACGCCGGCCTGCCGGAGCTCGCCCTGGGCGAGGCGCAGCAGCTCGCGCATGACCGTCCACTGGTCCCCGGGGCGCGTCTGGGCGTGCAGCGTGAACGTCATCGAGATGTCGCTCACGGCGTCCACGCCGCGGATCGCGGGCGCCTCCAGGAGGAGCGCGGAGAGCTCCGGGTCGGCCTGCACGGCGTCCGCCGCCCGCCCGAGCGCGGCGCGCACCACCTCGACGTCGGCGTCCACAGGGACGCGGACCTCGGCGACGGCCCGTGACCACTGCTGGGTGAGGTTGCCGGCGCGCAGGATCTCGCCGTTGCGCACGTACCAGAGGGTGCCGTCGAACGCGCGGACCTGCGTCACCCGCAGCTGGACCTCCTCGACGGTGCCGACGGCACCGGAGCCGAGGTCGACGACGTCCCCCACGCCGAACTGGTCCTCGACCAGCAGGAAGATGCCGGAGATGAAGTCCTTCACCAGCGCCTGGGCGCCGAAGCCGATCGCGATGCCGACCACCCCGGCCGACGCGATCAGCGGGGCGACGTTGACGCCCACCTCCTGCAGGATCATCAGCAGCATGATCGTGCCGACCACGACGTTGGCGGAGGACCGCAGCACGGACCCCACCGTGCGCGCCCGCTGCGCCCGCCGCTGCTTGGCGAGCGGGTTGCCCATCGCCAGCGCGTCCTCCACGAAGGGCGCCCGGTTGAGGTACCGGCGCCACGCGGTCGCGGACTCCGGGCCCTCCGTGGTCTTCGTGCCGGCCCCGGTGGCGATGCGCTCCGTGACGTGCCCGATCACCCGGCGCAGCAGCGCCAGCACGACCCCGCCGATCGCCAGGATGATGAGGATGTGCAGCGGCCAGCTGGTGAACCAGTCCCAGAAGGCGCTGCCCGCATCAACCGTCGCGTCGAGGCCCTGCTCCACGATGCCGGTGTCGGTCGGGGTCGGGTCAGGGCTCACCACCGCCGGGGCAGCGGTCCGGAGGGCGTGGATCGCGGGAGTCATCCGACCACGGTAACGAGAGGGGCCGTCACGACGAAACGTGCGCCCGTCGCACGAGGGCGCCGCGTGGGCGGACCACCTGGTCGCGCCGGGGATGGCAGGATCGTTCCCGTGAGCAAGGACATGCCGACCCCGGACGAGACGCCCGACGACGTGCGCACCGACGCACCCGAGGCGGCCGGGTCGTCCTCCGGCTCACCGTCCGGCACGCCCGCCGTGCCCGCGGACGAGGCGCCCGACGACCCGGGGGAGGACCAGGCCGAGATCCAGGACGAGGCCCCGGCAGCGTCGCCGTCGCCGGAAGCTGCCGCGACCGACGTGCCGGACGCCGCGCTGCGCGAGCTCGCCGAGGCGCACGGCGTGCTCGCCGAGCACCACGGCTTCGGGGGCGAGACGGTCCAGGCACCGGCGTCGACGCTCGTCGCGCTCCTCGGCGCGCTGGGCGTGCCGGCCGATTCCGCGCAGCAGGTCACGCACAGCCTGCAGCGGGCGCGCGACGACGAGTGGCGCACGGTGCTTCCGCCCACGGTCGTGGTGCGCGAGGGCGACAGCGCGCAGGTGCCGGTGCACGTCACGGACGGCGCGGCCGTGCACGTGTGGCTCGAGGTGGACGGTGCGGAGCCTGCGGCGCGCGAGCACGCGGTGCGCCCGCGCCGCGACCTGGAGCAGCTCGACGTGTTCGTCGAGCCGCGCACGGTCGACGGGCGCCGGGTGGGCCGGGCCACCTTCGCGCTGCCCCCGGACCTGCCGCTGGGGTGGCACGCCCTGTACGCCCTCACGGAGGGGCACGAGACCCGCGCGACCGTGGTCGTCACCCCCCGCCGCCTGGAGCTGCCGGCCGGGCTCGAGGACGACCAGTGGTGGGGCTTCCTCGTCCAGCTGTACTCGGTCCGCTCCCGCACGTCGTGGGGCGTGGGCGACCTCGCCGACCTCGCGGACCTCGCGTGGCTGACCGCGCACCGGGGCGGAGCGGACTTCGTGGGCGTGAACCCGCTGTCGGCCACGGAGCCGGTGACGCCCGTCACCCCGTCGCCGTACCTGCCGACGAGCCGACGCTTCCTCAGCCCGCTGTACGTGCGGGTGGAGGACATCCCCGAGACGGCATACCTGTCGGCGGCGGACCGGTCGCTCGTGGAGTGGGCGGCCGACCCGGTGCGCGACCTCGTCGCCGACCCGGGCGCGATCGACCGCGACGCCGTGTGGGAGGCCAAGAAGGCGGCACTCGAGGTCGTGTTCACCGCGCCGAGGCGCGCCGCACGGCAGGCGGCCTACGACGAGTTCGTGGCCGGCGAGGGCACCGGCCTGCGCGACTTCGCCACCTGGTGCGCGATCGTCGAGCACCTCGGCACCCGTCCGCGGCCCGACCAGCTCGGGGACCCGGCGTCGCCCGCCGTCGCCGCGCTGCGCGAGAAGCTGGCCGAGCGCGTCGAGTTCTACGTCTGGCTCCAGTGGGTGGCGGACGAGCAGAAGCAGACCGCCCAGCGCGTGGCCCGCGAGGCCGGGATGCGGATCGGCATCATGCACGACCTGGCCGTGGGGGCGCACCCCGAGGGCGCCGACGCCTGGGCCCACCGGGACGTGCTCGCCCGCGGGGTCTCCGTGGGCGCGCCCCCGGACATGTACAACCAGCGCGGGCAGGCCTGGTCGCAGCCGCCGTGGAACCCGCGCGCGCTCGCGCGCGCCGGGTACGCCCCGTACCGGGACATGCTGCGCACGGTGCTGCGGCACGCGGGCGCCCTCCGGGTCGACCACGTGCTCGGGCTGTTCCGGCAGTGGTGGGTCCCGGAGGGGTCGGAGCCGTCTGCCGGCGCGTACGTGCGGTACGACCACGAGGCGCTCGTCGGGATCCTCTGCCTGGAGGCGCGCCGGGCAGGCGCCGTCGTCGTGGGGGAGGACCTCGGGGTCTTCGAGCCGTGGGTGCGTGACGAGCTCGCCGCGCGCGGCATCCTCGGCACGTCGGTGCTGTGGTTCGAGAAGGAGGACGGCCGTCCGCTGGAGCCGGAGAAGTACCGGCGCGCGTCGCTCGCCTCCGTCGGCACGCACGACATGCCGCCGGCCGCGGGGTACCTCGCCGGCGAGCACGTGGACCTGCGCGAGCGCCTCGGCCTGCTCTCCGACGACGCGCAGGAGCTGCGCGGTGCCGCTCGGGCCGAGCGGGACTCCATCGTGCTGGCCCTCGCCATGCGCGGGCTGGTCGGCGACCACCCGTCGGAGCGGGAGATCGTCGAGGGGCTGCACCGCTACCTGCGCCGGTCGCCGGCCGCGCTCGTGGGCGTGCAGCTCACCGACGCCGTCGGCGAGCGCCGGACGCAGAACCAGCCGGGAACCGACCAGGAGTACCCGAACTGGAAGGTGCCGCTGGCCGACGGGACCGGCAACCTCGTCCTCGTGGACGACCTGTTCGACAACGCGCGCCTGCGCTCCCTGGTCCAGGCCGTCCGCACGGCGAGGTAGTACTCACCTCGCCGAGGTAGTGCGCACCTCGCCGAGGTAGTACGTGCCAATCCGAGGTAGTGCGCGTCACGACGACGGAGCGCGCGCCGCACCGAGTGCCGAGGTTCTGCTCGGTCTCGGTGCGACGCGCGCTCTGACCCGATCAGGCGTCGACGGCCTGCGCGGCGAGGGCGCGCTCCGTCCCGGCCAGCTGCTCGACGACCATCCGGCGCAGGGCGGCCGGTGCGTCGGCGTGGGCGTCCAGCCAGCCGCGGACGGCGTCACGCAGCACGGTCGATGCGAGCGGCGCCGGGTAGAGGCCCTCGATGAGCTCCTCGGCGATGTGGTAGCTGCGCGTGGTCCAGATCGGCAGCAGCGCGTCGACGTAGCGGGCGGCGAACGGCTCCAGGACCGCGGGGTCGGTCACGTGCACGAAGCCCGCGGCGGTCGACCGGATGATCGCGTTCGGGACGTCGGCCTGGTCGACGACCGAGGCGAACGCGGCCTCCTTGCCCTCCACGGTCGGCTGGGCGGCGCGTGCCCGGGCCGCCGCCTGGCGGCCGGTGGCCGTGTCGTCCTGCGCGAGCGCGGCGTCGATCTCGGCCGTGTCGGCCGCCCCGAGCAGCACCAGGCTCTCGAGCAGCTCCCACCGCAGGTCGGTGTCCACGGTGAGCCCGTCGAGGGCGACGGTCCCGTCGAGCAGCCCGCGCAGCGGCGCGACGTGGTCGGCCGTGGTGGCCAGCGCCGCGAAGAACTTGACGAGCTGCAGCTGCAGGTCGGACCCCGCGTCAGCCCCCTGGGCGAGCGCCCAGAGCCGGTCGCCGATGCGCGCGAGCGTCGCCGCCCGGCGCTCCGGTGCCACGTAGGAGCGGGCGGCCAGGCCGAGCTGGTTCATCGTCGTGCGGACGGTCGTCGACTCCGTCTCGGCGGCGATGTTCCCCAGCACGAGGTCGACGTACGCGGACGCCGGCGTCTCGCCGTCGCGCACCGCGTCCCAGACCGAGCCCCAGACGAGCGAGCGGGCCAGGGGGTCGGAGATCCGGGAGAGGTGCTCAACGGCGACCGCGAGCGAGTCGTCGTCGAGGCGGATCTTCGCGTATGCGAGGTCCTCGTCGTTGAGCAGGACGAGCGCGGGGCGCTCACGGCCGACCAGCTCCGGCACCTCGGTGCGCTCGCCGTCCACGTCGATGACGACCTGGTGCGTGCGCACCAGGGCGCCGTCCACGAGGTCGTAGCAGCCGATGCCGAGGCGGTGCGGACGGATGGTCGGGTAGTCGGCGGGCGCGGACTGCAGCACCGCGAAGCCGCTGATGCGTCCCTCGGCGTCGACCGCGATCTCCGGGCGGAGCGTGTTGACGCCCGCCGTCTCCAGCCATGCCGCCGACCACGCGGCGAGGTCGCGGCCGCTGGTGGCCTCGAGCTCGACGAGCAGGTCACGCAGCTCCGTGTTGGACCAGGCGTGCTTGCGGAAGTACGCGGAGACCCCGGAGAGGAACTCGTCGCGACCGACCCACGCCGCGAGCTGCTTGAGCACCGACGCACCCTTGGCGTAGGTGATGCCGTCGAAGTTGACCTGGACGTCTTCCAGGTCGCGGATCTCCGCGACGATCGGGTGCGTCGAGGGCAGCTGGTCCTGGCGGTACGCCCACGTCTTCTCCATCGCGGAGAACGTGGTCCAGGCGGCCTCCCACTCGGTGGCCTCGGCGGTGGCGAGGGTGGACGCGTACTCGGCGAACGACTCGTTGAGCCAGAGGTCGTTCCACCACTTCATCGTGACGAGGTCGCCGAACCACATGTGGGCCAGCTCGTGCAGGATCGTCACGACACGGCGCTCGCGGATGGCGTCCGTGACCTGGGAGCGGAAGACGTAGGACTCGGTGAACGTCACGCAGCCCGGGTTCTCCATCGCGCCCATGTTGTACTCGGGCACGAACAGCTGGTCGTACTTGTCGAACGGGTACGGCACGCCGAACGTCGACTCGTAGAACTCGAAGCCCTTGCGCGTCGTCTCCATGATGTAGTCCGCGTCGAGGTGCTCGGCCAGCGAGGAGCGGCAGAACACGCCGAGCGGGATGGTGCGCCCGTCCGACGAGGTGAGCTCGCCGCGCTCGACGGCGTACGGGCCGGCGACCAGGGCCACGAGATAGGACGAGATGCGCGGCGTCGGCTCGAAGGCCCATGTGGCGGTCTCGACGCCGGCGTCCGTCGCGTGCGTGGCGGGGGCGGGCTCCGGCGTCGGCTGGTTCGACACGACCTCCCAGGCGGCAGGGGCCGTGACGGTCACCTGGAAGGGCGCCTTGAGGTCGGGCTGCTCGAACGTGGCGAAGACGCGACGCGCGTCGGGCACCTCGAACTGCGTGTAGAGGTAGACCTCGCCGTCGACCGGGTCGACGAAGCGGTGCAGCCCCTCGCCGGTGTTCGTGTAGGCGCAGTCGGCGACGACGCGCAGCTCGTTCTGCGCGGCCAGGTCGCTCAGCGCGATGCGGGAGTCGGCGAACACCTCGGCCGGGTCCAGGGCACGGCCGTTGAGCACGACCTCGCGCACGGACGGCGCGACCAGGTCGACGAACGTGCTCGCACCGGGGGTCGCGGAGAACCGGATGACGGTGGTGGACGCGAACGTGGTCGGTCCGGTGGTGAGGTCGAGGTCGATCGCGTACGCCTCGACGTCGGTGACGACGTCGGCGCGCTCGATCGCCTCGGCGCGGGTCAGGTTCTCTCCGGGCACGGGTTCTCCCTCGTCTCAAGATGGTGCCGCGCGTGATGGGCGCGCAGGCTCGCGCACGATGATGCCACCTCGCGCCCGGGCCGAGGCACGGTTTTCCCCCGTCGTCCGGCCGAAGGGGTGCAGGCAGCCCTCCCGCGGGGCGGGCTGCGGGAGCGGGTTCGACCGCCGAGACCGGATCGTGACATCCTGCCCGGTGCGTCGTCGCGGCGAGGGTGCCCGGCACACCGCTCGACGACGCCCGAGGAGTCACTGGAGGGAGTCCAGATGTCCGGCACCGTACCGCCGCCCCCGCCGGGGCCCGACGGCAGGCCGCCGAGCGTGCCGCCGGCCGCCGGCGTGCGCCGCGTCGCGTCCGCGTACCAGAGCCCGTCCGCGGGCGACCCGACGATCGGGGTGCCGCTGCAGCAGGTCACCGCACCGAACCTGGCAGCAGCACCCGGCAACGGGACCGGCCATGCGACCGGCCATGCGACCGGCCATGCGACCGCGCACGCTCCGGTGCCCCCGCCGCCGGACGCGGCGCCGCGGCCGGGTGCGTACCCGGCGTCGGGCCAGGCGCCGGGCCAGACGCCGGGTCAGATGCCGGGCCAGGTCCCTGGCCAGACGGCGAGCCGGGCGCCGGCGTACCAGCCGACGCAGCAGATCCCGGCGTCCGGGTACGGGCAGCAGCCGGGGTACCCGCCGTCCTACGCGAGCCCGCCGGTCTCCACGCACCAGGCGGGATATCCCGCTGCGCAGGCGGCGCCCCCGGCTGTGTCCGTCGCGGCGACCCAGGTGCAGCAGCCGGTCTACGCGCAGCCTGCTCCGGCTCCTGCTCCGGTGCCGTCGGCCCAGGGCGGGGCGTACGCCGCCACCGGCGCCCCGGTCCCCCCGCCTCCGGAGCCGCCGCGCCGCCGGCGGCTCTCGGCGGGCTGGATCGCGTTCATCGCGGTCGACGTCGTCCTCATCGTGGTGGCGGTGGTGTTCGCCGCCCAGATCCTGACCTCGTCGTCGCCGAACGCGCCCGCGGCGGACGCCGACGCGGTCTCCACGCCGAGCCCGTCGGTGTCGGCGTCGCAGGATGCGCCCATGCAGGGCGAGCCGCTGGCGCACTTCGCCACCCCGTCGAAGAACATCTCCTGCAGCATCTACGCCGACGGCGCCTCGTGCGGCATCGCGCAGCTGGACCAGCAGCCGGCACCCGTCGACGGCTGCGACGGGACCACGGGCTACGTGGTGTCGGTCGACGACACCGGGAAGGTCGCCCTGCCGTGCGTGCCGAAGAACGAGCAGCCGAAGAAGGCCAAGGGTGGCGCCGACGTCCTCGCCTACGGCGACTCCGTCACCGAGGGTGACTTCACCTGCACGAGCGAGCAGACGGGCGTGACCTGCACGCACGACCCCACGGGCAAGGGGTTCAGCGTCGCCCGGGCAGGCATCGGCCGGAGCTAGGGCTCAAGGCACGACGCCTTCTGGCAGACCCGGGGTGGCCGCCGACCGCGCGTGCGG
>NZ_JBSHCR010000041.1:0-41867 GCF_053615895.1 Isoptericola sp. NPDC055881 | reverse complement strand
GGGCTTGGCGGGGGCCCCCCCCCCGGGGGGGCTGAGACTCCGGTGGGCTGACACCCCGCCCCACCCGGCGCCGGGCCGGCCCGCTTCCCCCGGGGCCCCGGCTCCTGTCGTTCCCGGGGCGGTCAGCCGGCCGCCTGGCAGGAGGGACACCAGTAGATGGCGCGCTCCCCGCCGTCGGGGCGCAGCCCGGGACCGGCCGTGCTTCCCAGCGCGACGGGCGTGCGGCAGCGCCGGCAGGGCGCGTGGTGCCGCCCGTGCACCGCGAGCTCGACGGCGCCGAGGCCGCCGCGGCGGCCCACCGCGACGGCGCGAGACATCAGGCGTCGAGCCACGAGGAGCAGCGCCCGGCGGTCGTCGTCGTCGAGGTCGCCCGCCGGGGTCCAGGGCCACCGGCGGGTGGCGAACAGCGACTCGGCGGTCCAGATCGTGCCGAGCCCGGCCACGGTGCGCTGGTCGAGCAGGGCGGCGCACACGGGGCGCGCCGGGGCGACGACGAGTCGCCTGGCTCCCTCGTCGAGCCGGTCCGGAAAGTTGTCGCCCAGGACGTCGGGCCCGAGGTGGCCGAGCAGACGGGGCTCGTCACGGGTGCGCAGCACGTCGAGCATGCCGAGGTGCATGCCCAGGCACGTCCACTGCGCGGTGGCGAGCACCGCGCGGACCGCGGGCGAGCGCCCGGACGCCTCGCGGGTGCCCGTGCGGACCACCCGCCAGTAGCCGTCCATGCGCAGGTGGGTGTGCAGCGTGCGTCCGTCGTCGAGGCGCAGTAGCAGGTGCTTGCCGTACGCGACCGACTCCCGCACCGTGGCGCCCGTGAGGTCGAGCCCCGCTGCGGACGGCCAGCGCAGGTCCGCGCGGACCAGCGGTGAGCCCCGCAGCGCGGTACCGAGCCGGGCGGCGGTCAGCCGGAGCACGTCTCCCTCGGGCACGGGGGCAGCCTAGGCCGGGCGCAGCCCGCGCGGCGTGACGCCGAAGCCGGACTCCAGCAGGGCCGCCACGGCCGGTGTCCGGTCCCGCGCGGCGGCGAGGGCGGGCACGCCGTCGACGCGCTGCACGGTCACGCGTCCCAGGCGGCCGGCGCGGGTCTCGATCGCGAGGAGCCGCCCCGCCGCGGCGAGCCGGGCGGCGTCGCCCGCGTCGCCACGGCCGAAGGACAGCACCGTGCGGCCGCCGCGCTCCACGAAGAGCACCAGCTCGCCGTCGACCAGCACCACCACGGCACCCGCCTTGCGACCCGGGCGATGAGCGGCGGCGACGCCGTCGCCGTCGCCCTGGTCGCCGTTGCCGGCAGCCGTCCCGTCGGCGCCGGCTCTGGTGGCGGCCGGGCCGACGGCTGCGGACCGCCCGGCACGAGGCCACGCCACGGCGGCCCCGTACGGGTTCGCCGGGTCGGTGGCGGCCAGGAGGAGGGCACCCGGCACGGCCTCACCCGCCGCGCCGGGGCCGCCCCGGGCGCCCTCGACGAGCGCGTCGAGGGCACGGTCGCGGTCGGCGGCGTCCGTGCGCAGCTGGTCGACCGCACCCGGCAGCGCGAACTGCGAACCGCCGAGTCCCTCCACGAAGTAGCCCCGTCGGGCGGCTCCGCGTTCCTCGAGCCCCGTCAGCACCCGGTACACGTCCCGGAACCGGGACGTCACGCCCTCCGCGGGCGCCGCCGCGCGGGTCAGGACGCCGTGCCGCTCCAGCAGCACCTGCGTGAGCGCGTGGGCTCGGACCGTCGGGTCCTGCTCCACGGCGGGCAGCGCCGCCCATCGGCCGCCGCCCGCGCGGGGCAGGGCCGCCACGGAGGTCGGCCGGGCCAGCCCGAAGCGCGCGGGACGCACCGGCCTCGCGCGGGCGGGGGCCGCGGGCGCCCGGTGCGCGCCGCCGCCGCGGCGCGCGGAGCCGCCGAGCGACTCCCGCAGCGGACCGAGGCGGTCGTTCGTGACCCAGCCTGCCCACACCAGGTCCCACAGGGCCTCGAGGGTCGCGGTCTGGCTGGCGTCGGCGAGCTCCGCGAGCCGCGGCAGGAAGTAGCCGCCCGAGCCGGTGAGGAGGTCGAGGACCGCTCGGTGCAGGGCGGTGTCGAGCGGCCCGCCCTCCTCGACCGGGTCGGGGTCGCGCAGGGTGAGCGCGGCGCCGTCGGCCAGGTGCAGGCTCACCATGCCGTCGCCCCCGCCCGAGCCGGGGAGGCGCCCGTGCCCGCACCAGAGGACCTCGCCCGCCGTCGTGAGCTCGTCCAGGACGGCGGGGGAGTAGTCCGCCACGCGGGCGGGCAGCACCAGCGTCTCGAGCGCCGAGGCCGGGACGGCCGCCCCGGAGAGCTGCTCCACGGCGCGCAGCACGCCGTCGGCCCCGCGCAGCGCGCCGCCGCCGGACCCGGCGCCGCCCACCCGCACGCCGATGCCGTGCCAGCGCGGCAGGAACACGCCGAGGGCCTCCGGCTCGACCGGTTCCACCTCGGCGCGCAGCGCGGCGAGCGACCGCCGCCGCAGCGTCCGCAGGACCTCCGGGTCGCACCACTCGTCACCCGTGCCGCCCAGCGACGACGGACGCAGCGCCCCGCGCACCACCGTTCCCAGCGCCTCGAGACGCGCAAGGACCTGACCGACCACCGCGATACCGAGCCCGAACCGGCGTGCGACGTCCGCGGCGGGGAACGGCCCGTGCGTGCGCGCATGGCGCCGCACCAGGTCGCCCAGCGGGTCGGCCACCAGCTCCGTGAACGTCTCCGGGACGCCCACGGGCAGGGCCACGCCGAGCGCGTCGCGGAGCCGCCCGGCGTCCTCCACGACCGCCCACTGCTCCGCCCCGCCGCTGCTCCCGCCGAACCGGACGCGGATGACGCGGCGTGACCGCTCCAGCTCCTCGAGCCAGCCGTCGACCAGGTCGCGGGAGTCCGCGCGCGTGCGGTCTTGGAGGGCGGTGAGCGGGTGCGGGCCGGAACGGCGCAGCACGTCCCACAGGCCCTCGGCGTCCCGGGCCTGCCGCTCTGGTGCCAGGGCCCGCAGCTCCGCCTCCGTCCGCTCCACGGCTCCGGGGTCCAGGAGGTCGGCGAGGGGGGTGGCGCCCTGCTCGCCGAGGAGCTCGGTGAGCAGGTCCGGGTCGAGGGACAGCGCGGCCGCGCGTCGCTCCGCGAGGGGGGCGTCGCCGTCGTAGAGGAACTGGGCCGTGTAGCCGAAGAGGAGCGCCTGCGCGAAGGGCGACGGCGTCGCGGTGGTCACCTCGACCAGCCGTACCCGGCCCGCCTGGAGGTCGCCCATGAGCTCCGTCAGGGCCGCCACGTCGAAGTCGTCGCGCAGGCACTCGCGGGCCGCCTCGAGCATGATCGGGAAGTCGGGGTACTGGGACGCCACCTGCAGCAGCTGCGACGCGCGCTGGCGCTGCTGCCAGAGCGGCTGGCGCCGGTCGGGCCGGCGCCGCGGCAGGAGCAGCGCCCGCGCCGCGGCCTCCCGGAAGCGGGCGGCGAACATCACGGAGCCGCCCAGCTCGTCGCGGACCGCGCCGAGCACCTCGTCGGGGTCGACGAGGAGGTCCTCGGCGGTCACGGCGGGTCCGTCGCCGGTGCCCGCGTGCGCCGCGGCCCCGTCGGGCTCGGCGTCCCAGCCCGGCCCGCCGAGGTCCCAGCCCGCGTCGCCCGCGTCGGGCAGCCGCAGCACGATGCCGTCGTCGGCGTGCATCGCCGCGACGTCGGTGCCGTACCGGGCCCGGAGCCGCGCCGCGACCACCAGCGCCCACGGGGCGTGCACGGGCGCGCCGAACGGGGAGTGGATCACCACCCGCCAGTCGCCCAGCTCGTCGCGGAACCGCTCCACCACCACCGTGCGGTCGTCCGGGAGGCGGCCGGTGGCCCGGCGCTGCTCGCCCAGGTACGACGCGAGGTTGTCGGCCGCCCACGTGTCCAGGCCGGCGTCCCGGAGCCCTGCGCGCCCGCGCTCCTCGTCGTCGGCCAGGAGCGCGTCGGTCTCTCGCACGAACGCGCCGACTGCGCGCCCGAGCTCCGCGGGCCGGCCCGGCGAGTCGCCCTTCCAGAACGGCAGCCGTCCCGGCAGCCCGGGCGCTGGGGTGACGAGCACGCGGTCCGGGGTGATCTCCTCGATGCGCCACGTCGAGGAACCGAGGGTGAATGTGTCGCCGACGCGCGACTCGTAGACCATCTCCTCGTCCAGCTCGCCCACCCGCTTGCCGCCGCGGGGGCGGTCGCCGCCCCCTCCGGAGTCGGCCGGCGAGCCGGCGGCGGGCGGCTCGGTGGCCAGGTAGACGCCGTACAGGCCGCGGTCGGGGATGGTGCCGCCGCTGGTCGCGGCGAGCCGCAGGGCGCCGGGACGGCCCGAGAGCCGCCCGGTGGCGCGGTCCCACACGATCCGCGCGCGCAGCTCCGCGAAGTCCTCGCTCGGGTAGCGGCCCGCGAGCATGTCCAGCACGGCCCGCCAGGTCGCGTCGCCCAGGGCGCGGAACGGGTGCGCGCGCCGGAACGCGGCCAGCAGGTCGTCCGCCTGCCAGTCGTCGGTGGCGAGGGCGGCCACCACCTGCTGGGCGAGCACGTCCAGGGGGTTCGCCGGCACGTGCAGGTGCTCGATCTCGCCCGCACGCATGCGCTGCGCGACCACCGTGGCCGGGACGAGGTCGCCGCGGAAGGTGGGGAAGACCACGCCGTGCGACACGGCGCCCACCTGGTGCCCGGCCCGCCCGATGCGCTGCAGCCCGCTCGCGACCGAGGGCGGCGCCCCGACCTGCACCACGAGGTCGACCGCGCCCATGTCGATGCCGAGCTCCAGCGACGACGTGGCGACCACGGCGGGCAGGCGCCCTGCCTTGAGGTCGGACTCGGTGCGGGTCCGCTCGACGCGGCTCATCGACCCGTGGTGGGCGCGCGCGAGCACCTCGGCCGCGCCGTCTCCGGTCGACGGGAGGCCGACGGACGCGCCGGACTGGCCCTGCGTCTGCGCCGGCCACTGCGTGCCGGCGGCAGGCAGCTCGACACCGGTGCGCTCCGCCCAGATCTCGTTCACCCGGGCGGTGAGCCGTTCGGCCCCGCGGCGGGAGTTGGTGAACACCAGCGTGGAGCGGTGCTCCGCGACGAGGTCCACCACGCGCTCCTCGACGTGCGGCCACACGGACGCGCGCCGCAGCGGGGAGGTGGCGCCCCCGGTGAGGTCGAGCTCCTCGTCGCCGAGACCTCCGTCGGCAGGGGTGGCCGCGGGACCCGCGGGCGTCGGGTCGGGCACGCCCTGGGCCGCGTCGAGGTCGGTCAGGTCCGGCACGGGCACGACGACCTCGATGGCCCACTTCTTCGTGGCCGCGGGCTGCACGACCACGACCTCCCGACCGCCGTCGGCGGGCGCACGGTGCCCGGCGAGGAACTCCCCGACCGTCTCGACGGGGCGGACCGTCGCCGACAGCCCGATCCGCTGCGCCGGGCGGTCGAGCTGCTCGTCGAGGCGTTCCAGGCTCAGGGCGAGGTGGGCGCCGCGCTTGGTCCCCGCGACGGCGTGGATCTCGTCCAGGATCACGGTCTGCACGCCCGCCAGCCCAGCTCGTGCCTGGGAGGTGAGCACCAGGAAGAGCGACTCCGGGGTGGTGACCAGCACGTCCGGCGGGCGGGTGGCGAAGGCGCGGCGCTCCGAGGGGGGCGTGTCGCCGGTGCGGGCCCCGACGGTCACGTCCTCGACGGACAGGCCGTCGCGGGCCGCGGCCTGCCGGATGCCGGCGAGCGGGGAGCGCAGGTTGCGCTGCACGTCGGCGGCGAGAGCCTTCAGGGGGGACACGTACAGGACCCGGCAGCGCCGTGCGCGCTCCGGCGGCGGCTCGGTCGTCAGCCGGTCGATCGCCCAGAGGAACGCGGCGAGCGTCTTGCCGGACCCGGTCGGGGCGACGACGAGGGCGTGCCGGTCGGAGCTGATCGCGTCCCATGCCCCGAACTGCGCCGCCGTGGGCGTCTCGAACGCGCCCGAGAACCACGAGCGCGTCGCGGGTCCGAACCGGGCGAGCACGTCGTCGGGGCTGCCGGGCGCGGCGGGCGGGGGGACGACCACCTCGCCATCCTGGCAGGGGGCACCGACACCCTGCAGGACGTGGCGACGGGACCGAGCACGCCCGGGCGCGTGCGAGGCTGGGGGGCGTGCGCTATCGCGAGTTCGCCGAGCTGGTCGACGAGGTCTTCGGACCTGCCTACGGGCGTGCCCTCGTGCGCGAGCAGGTGCTGGTCCGTCTCGACGGGCGCACCCCGGCCGAGGCTCTCGAGGCGGGCGTCGAGCCCCGCGACGTCTGGCACGCGCTCTGCGACGCGCTCGACGTGCCCGAGCCGCAGCGCTGGGGCCGTGACGACCGCCGCCAGGCGCCGCCTCCGCGCTGACCGGCCCGCGCCCGCGCCGTCGTCCGGCCGGCGCGGCATCATGGCGGCATGCGTCGCGCCCGCCCTCCGCTCGTGACGGTGGCGGACGTCCGCGCCGCGCTCTGGTCGCTGGTCTCGACCGCCGCGGGCCTCGGCATCGCGATCGCGGCGGTCGACGGCGTGCACGCCGCCACGCCGTGGTCGGTGCTCCTGGCCGCGTGCGTGGTCGGGGTCGGTGACGTGCTGCTCCGCGCGCCCCTGCGGAGGCTCGCGCGCGCGGGAGGCGCGGTCGGGGCGCTCGTGCTCGGCCTGGGCGCGCAGGTCCTCGTGGTCTGGGCGGCGCTGACGTTCCTGCCGGGCATCACCAGCAGCTCGTGGACGGCAGTCCTCGCGGTCCTGGTGGTGGCGGGCGTGGTGATGGCCTGCGGGCACTGGGTGCTGGGGTCGCGGGACAACGCGTACGTCGTGGGCGACCTGCTGCGCCGGGCCCGGCGCGCCGCCGGCGTCCCGCGCGCCGCGGTGCGCGGCGCTGCCACCGGTGCGGGCGGACCTGACGACCGCCCGCCGGGGGTGCTCGTCGTGCTGCTCGACGGCGTCGCGCGCCCGACGCTCGACCACGCGGTGCAGGCCGGCCTGGCGCCCACCCTCGAGCGGTGGCTCGCGTCGGGCACGCACCGGCTCGAGTCGTGGTGGGCCCGGGTGCCGTGCACCACCCCGGCCAGCACGCTCGGCCTGCTGCACGGCACGTCCGACCAGGTGCCCGCGTTCCGCTGGTGGTCGCGCCGGCTCGGCCGCATGGTCGTGACCAACCGCCCGGCGGACGCCGCCGAGGTCGAGCGGGCGGCGTCCGACGGCCGGGGGCTGCTGGCGGACGGCGGGGTGGCCGTGTCGACCATGTTCTCGGGCGACGCGGCGACGAGCCTGCTGGTGATGAGCCACGCCGCCGAAGGGCTCGGGCCCGGGCAGCTGTTCGTCCGGTTCTTCGCCAGCCCTTTCGTGCTGGTGCGGGCCGTCGTCGGCACGGTCGGCGAGATGCTCAAGGAGCTGTACCAGGGCTGGCAGCAGGTGGCGCGGGGGGTCCGCCCGCGCGTCGCCCGGCGCGGCTGGTACCCGGCGCTGCGCGCGGTGACCAACGTGCTCCTGCGCGACCTGAACACGGCGCTGGTGGCCGAGCAGCTCGTGCGCGGTGCGCCCGTGGTGTGCGTGGACCTCGTGGACTACGACGAGATCGCGCACCACGCGGGGCCGCTGCGCCCCGAGGCGCTGCGCGCCCTCGAGGGCCTCGACCGTGTCGTGGGGCTGTGGGAGGAGATCGCGCGCGGGGCGCCGCGGCGGTACCGGGTCGTCGTCGTGTCCGACCACGGCCAGTCGCTCGGCGCGACCTTCGAGCAGGTGCTCGGGCGGTCCTTCGGCGACGAGGTGCGCCGGCTGATGCGCGAGACGGTGCCGGACGTGGTGCCGGACGTGGTGCCGGACGTGGTGCCGGACGTGGTGCCGGACGGTCCGGCGGGGGACGGCGGGCACGCCGACGTCGAGTCGTGGGGGCCGGCCAACACCGCCCTCCACGCGCTGCGCACGGGCCGGTCGGGCGACGGCAGGGTCCTCGTCGGACCGGACCGCGACGCACGCGACGACGCGCGCGGCGGTGTGCCTCGGAGCAGTGACCCCGCGGCGCGGCCCGAGGTGGCGACCATCGGCTCCGGGAACCTCGGGATGGTCTGGTTCTGCCGCGAGGACCACCGCGTCGGGGCGGGGGAGGTGGCGCGCCGCTGGCCCGCGCTGGTCCCGGGCCTGCTCGCCCTGGGGCCGGTGGGCGTCGTGGTCGTGCACGACGACGACGGGCCCGTCGCCCACGGCCGGGGCGGGACGCACCACCTGAGCTCGGGGCGGGTGACCGGGCGCGACCCGCTGGCCGGGTACGGCTCGCGGGCGCGCGCGGACCTGGCGCGCGTCGCCGGCCTGGAGGACGCGGGCGACCTGGTGGTGCTCTCCGCGGTGGAGCCGATGGGAAGGGTGCACGCCCTCGAAGGCCTGGTGGGCTCGCACGGCGGCCTCGGCGGGGCGCAGAACGAGGCGCTCCTGCTGTACCCGGACGACCTCGCCCTGCCCGACGACGAACGGGAGGACGTCGACGGCACCCGGATGCTCGTGGGAGCCGAGTCGGTGCACCACCGGCTCGTGTCGTGGCTCGCGGACCTCGGCCTGCGGGAGGGCGCGTGAGCGCGGGGGCCGGCGCGCCGGGCGCGTCGCTGCGCGTGACGTGGCTGGGCCACTCGACCGTGGTGCTGGACCTGACCGGCCCGGACGGCCGCACGACGCGCCTGGTGACCGACCCGCTGCTGCGGCGGCACGCCGGTGTCCTGCGCCGCCGCGGTGGGCGCCCGGCCGCGGACGCGTGGCGCGGTGCCGACGCGGCGCTCCTGTCGCACCTGCACCACGACCACGCCGAGCTGGGCTCGCTGCGGCTCCTCGGTGACGTCCCCGTGCTCACCGCACCGGCCAACGCCCGGTGGTTGCGTGCCAAGGGCCTGCGCGGCGTCGGGCTCGACCCGCCCGCCGGCCCGCTCGGCCGTGGCGGCCGAGGGCTCGCGCCGGCGCAGGAGGGCGTGGCGCACGGCGGCGCGTGGCACGACGTGGGCGGCGCCAGCGTCCGGCTCGTCACCGCGGTGCACGGCGACCGACCCATGCCGCACCGCCCGAACGCGGCGACCGGGCACCTGGTGCGCGCCGCGGGAGACCTGGGAGCCGTGGGAGCCGTGGGCGCCGTGGGAGGGCCGACGGTCTGGGCCGTCGGCGACACGGAGCACTTCCCCGGGATCGGCAGGGTGCGGGAGCTGGCCGGGGGCCGCGTCGACGTCGCGCTGGTGCCGGTCTCCGGGTGGGGGCCACGGCTGTCGGGCGGCCATCTGGGGCCGTCGGGGGCTGCCGAGGTGTGCGCCCAGGTACGGCCCCGCGTGGCGATCCCTGTGCACTGGGGCACGCTGCACGTCCCGGGCGGGGAGCACCTGCCGCGGGGGTGGATGGACCACGCCGGGGAGGCGTTCGCCGCGGCGGTGCGCCGGGTGGCGCCGGACGTGCGGGCGGTGGTCCTGCGGCCGGGGGAGTCGTGGCGCGACACGCCCGGCGACGAGGACGTCGTCGAACACGTGTTCGGGTAGAGTCTGCCCCCAGGAGGTCCTCGAACGTCGTCGTCCACATCCGCGACGGGCCGCGCCGACCGTGTCGGTGGCGCCGCGTACGGTCGGCAACAACATGAGCACGCAGCCACGAACGCCGGCGCGCAGCCGCCGCGCCCAGAACGCAAAGGTGACCGACATGCCCGCAACGGCAGACCGCGAGAAGGCACTCGAGGCCGCGCTCGCCCAGATCGACCGCAGCTTCGGCAAGGGCTCGGTCATGCGCCTCGGCGACGAGGGGCGCGCGCCCGTCGAGGTCATCCCCACCGGCTCGATCGCCCTCGACATCGCCCTCGGCATCGGCGGCCTCCCGCGTGGCCGCGTCGTCGAGATCTACGGTCCGGAGTCCTCCGGCAAGACGACGGTCGCGCTGCACGCCGTGGCCAGCGCCCAGCGGGCCGGCGGGATCGCGGCGTTCGTCGACGCCGAGCACGCGCTGGACCCGGAGTACGCCAAGAAGCTCGGCGTCGACACCGACGCGCTGCTGGTCTCGCAGCCGGACACCGGTGAGCAGGCGCTCGAGATCACGGACATGCTGATCCGTTCCGGGGCGCTGGACATCATCGTCATCGACTCCGTCGCGGCGCTCGTGCCGAAGGCCGAGATCGAGGGCGAGATGGGCGACAGCCACGTCGGCCTCCAGGCGCGGCTGATGTCGCAGGCGCTGCGCAAGATCACCGGAGCGCTGAGCGCCTCCGGCACCACGGCCATCTTCATCAACCAGCTCCGCGAGAAGATCGGCGTCTTCTTCGGCTCGCCGGAGACGACCACGGGTGGCAAGGCGCTGAAGTTCTACGCCTCGGTGCGCATGGACATCCGCCGCATCGAGACCCTCAAGGAGGGCACCGACGCGGTCGGCAACCGGACCCGCGTCAAGGTGGTCAAGAACAAGATGGCGCCGCCGTTCAAGCAGGCGGAGTTCGACATCCTGTACGGGGTGGGCATCTCCCGCGAGGGTGGGCTCATCGACATGGGCGTGGAGCACGGCTTCGTGCGCAAGTCCGGCTCGTGGTTCACCTACGAGGGTGACCAGCTCGGACAGGGCAAGGAGAACGCACGGGCGTTCCTGCGCGACAACCCGGACCTGGCGAACGAGATCGAGAAGAAGGTCAAGGAGAAGCTGGGCGTGGGAGCGAAGCTGGACGCCCCGGCAGCGGACCCGGCTGTTCCGGCCGACGGGTCCGGCTCAGCGACGGGCCTGACGATCGACCCGGTGGCGGCTCCCGCCAAGGCCGGCGCCAAGGGCAAGAAGGCCCCGTTCTGATCCGCGGTCTGGCTGGCGGACGCGGCGCTGCCCGCGGGCAGCGCCGCGGTGGCCGGCCCGGCGCGCCGAGGAGGCTCGCGTGACCATGGACGCCCTGGGCGGTCGCGGCGTGGGGAAGCGTCGCGGCCGCCGGCAGGGCGTTCGCCCGCCCGGCGGGGACGGCGCGTGGGACGAGGGACAGGAAGCCGGAGGAACGGGTCTCGGCTGGGCCGAGGACCGCTCTGAGGACGGCGGGACGAAGGGCGATGCCGGCGGTGGTGCGGGTCGCGCGGGCGGGTCGCGTTCGCGACAGCCGCGACGCACCGTGGCCGAGCGTCTGGAGTCGGGCGACCTGAGCCTCGAGGATGCGACGGAGAAGGCGCGCGAGACGCTCTTGCGGATCCTGACCGCAGCACCCAAGAGCCGCGCGGAGCTGGAGCAGTCCCTCGCGCGCAAGGGGTACCCGGAGGCGGTCGTCGCGCCGGTGCTCGACCGGTTCGACGAGGTCGGCCTGGTCGACGACTCCGCCTACGCCGAGATGCTCGTGCGGACCCGGCACGCCGAGCGCGGGCTGGCCCGCCGCGCTCTGGCGATGGAGCTCCGACGCCGGGGGATCGACGAGGAGACGGCCGCCGAGGCGCTGGAGCAGGTGGACGGCGACGACGAGCACGACGCAGCGCTGGCGCTGGCCCGCAAGCACGTCGCGCGCACGCGCGGGCTGGACCGCGACGTGCGCGTGCGGCGCGCCGTCGGCGCCCTCGGCCGCAAGGGGTACGCGCCCGGCGTCGCGTTCGGCGTGGTGCGCGACGCTCTCGCCGACGAGGGCGAGAACGATCTCGACGACGACCTCCCGGTCGGGCTGGACTGACCCGAGCGCTGCCGCACGACCAGGGCCCCGGACGTTCGTGACGTCCGGGGCCCTGGTCGTGCGGGTCAGACTCCGCTGCCGGGGTCACCCGCCACGACGTTGCTGCCGGTGCCGCCGGTGCCGGCCACCGCGACCGGGTTGCCGATGCCGGGTCCGGCGGCGGTCTGGCCGGACGTCCGTCCCTGCAGGAAGCGGGACAGCCACCGTGCCACCGCGGTGAGCGCCCAGTTGATGATGATGAAGATCAGCGCGGCGACCGTCAGCGTCTGCAGGTTGTTGGCGTGGCCGTTGCCGAAGATCTGCGCGGCACGCAACAGCTCGTTGTAGCTGATGATCTGTCCGAGGGCGGAGTCCTTGAGCACCACGACCAGCTGCGAGACGAGCGCCGGCAGCATCGCGATGAGGGCCTGCGGGAGCTGGATGGAGCGCAGGGTCTGTCCGCCGGTGAGCCCGATCGCGAGGCCTGCCTCCGACTGGCCCTTGGGCAGGTTGCCCACGCCGGCGCGCACGAGCTCCGCGATGACCGAGCCGTTGTAGAGCACGAGGGCGACGACCACGGCGAGGAACTGGGGCTCGTCGCCGATCTTGTTGAAGCCGAACAGCAGCCAGAAGAAGATCATCATCAGCAGCACGGGCACCGCGCGGAAGAACTCCACGACGACACCGCTGACCCAGCGGACCGTCCGCGAGCGGGCGAGTCGCCCCGACCCGAGGATGAGACCGAAGATCACCGCCCCGACGATGGCCCAGCCCGCGGCGCGCAGGGTGTTCTGGAGGCCGGGGATGAAGTAGTCCTGCCACGCGCTCGAGGTGAAGATCGGGCTCCACAGGTCGGCGGCGAACTGGCCCTTGTTCGCCAGCGCGACCACGACGAGAGCGGCGATGCCGAGGACGACGAGCGCGCCCACGACGTTCCCCAGGAGGATCAACCGCCGCGCGCGCGGCCCCGGTGCGTCGAACAGCACGGACTGTTGAGAGCTCATCGGCGCACCGCCAGTCGGTTGGAGAGGAAGGTGGTGAGGAGCCCGATGGGGATGACGAGGACCACGAAGCCGAGCGCGAAGACGAAGAAGATCGCGTAGATGTAGTTCGCGTTGCTGTCGATCATCTCCCGCATGAGGGTCGACGTCTCCGTCGAGACGCTCACCGCCGCCGCGACGGTGGAGTTCTTCAGCAGCGCGATGAGCGTGTTGCCCAGCGGGGCGATCGCCCCGCGGAACGCCTGCGGCAGGATGATCAGGCGGGCGGCGGGCAGGAAGGGCAGCCCGATCGCCCGGGCGGCCTCCGCCTGCCCGAGGGGCACCGTGTTCACGCCCGACCGGATCGCCTCGCAGACGAACGCCGCGTGGTAGACGGTGAGGCCGATCACGCCGAACCGGAAGAAGTTCTGTGCGAAGTCGTCGGACAGGTTGATCTGCAGCTGCGTCCAGACGGCCAGGAACAGGAAGGTCATGATCACGGTGAGCGGGGTGTTGCGCAGGACGTTCACGTACGCCGTGCCGGCCCACCGCAGGCTCGCGATGGGGGAGATCCGCATGAGGGCGAGCAGCGTGCCGAGGATGAGCGACCCGATCGCCGCCCAGAACGTCAGCTGGATGTTGACCCAGAACGCGCTCGCGACGGGGTAGTCGCCAAGCAGCGCCCCGAGCTGGGACAGGAAGTCACCCACGGTCTGTCAGCCTCCCGGGGGGTGGTGCGGCAGGGCCGCGGTGGACGGGCGAGGGGAGCGGCGCGGCACGCCGCTCCCCTCGCACGGATCGGTCGGTCGTCGTCAGGCGCAGGGCTCGGGCGTCGGCGGGTTGAGGTCCGCGTTCGGCTTGTAGCCGGTGCCCTCCGTGTTCGAGTCGATCGCCTTCTGCCACGAGCCGTCGTCGATCATCGACGTGATGGCGTCGTTGATGTCCGAGCACTTGTCGCTGTCCTTCGGCAGGCCCACGCCGTACTTCTCCTCGGAGAACGGGTTGCCCACGACCTTGACCTTGCCCTTGTTGGCGGGCTGGGCGGCCAGGCCGGCGAGGATGATGTCGTCCGTGGTGACGGCGTCGACCTGCCCAGCGGTGAGGGCGGTGACGCACTCGACGTAGCTGGGACGCTCGACGAGCTGGACGCCGGTCGCGTACTCGTCCTTGATCCGCTGCGCGGAGGTCGAGCCGGTCACCGAGCAGAGGTTCTTGCCCTCGAGCGACTCGGGGCCGGTGATGTCGGTGTTGTCCGCGGCGACGAGGAGGTCCTGGCCGGCGACGAAGTACGGGCCGGCGAACGCGACCTGCTGCTTGCGCTCGTCGGTGATGGAGTAGGTCGCGAAGATCATGTCGACCTGGCCGGTCTGCAGCATCGTCTCGCGGTTGGCCGACGGCGCCTCGACCCACTGGATCTGGTCCTCGGAGTACCCGAGCTTGTCCGCGACGTAGCGCGCGACGTCGGTGTCGAAGCCGGTGTAGTCGCTGCCGTCCTGATAGCCGAGACCCGGCTGGTCGAACTTGATGCCGATCTTGATGGTGTCGCCACCACCGGAGCCGCCGGTCTCGTCGTCGCCGCTGCCGCCGACGTCACCGCCACCACAGGCGGCGAGCGTGAGCGCGGTCAGTGCGGCGAGCGTCGCGGCACCTACGTGTCGTGTGCGCATCTTTCTTACCCTTCGTCGTTGAGAGGCCGGTTCCGGTCCGGATCCAGCCCGCGGGGTCAGTGAGAGAGGATCTTGGACAGGAAGTCCTTCGCCCGGTCGCTGCGCGGCGCGGTGAAGAACTCCTCGGGCGTGGCCTCCTCGACGATCTGGCCGTCGGCCATGAAGACGACGCGGTTCGCGGCCTTGCGGGCAAAGCCCATCTCGTGCGTGACGACGATCATCGTCATGCCCTCCTTGGCGAGGGCGACCATGACGTCCAGCACCTCGTTGATCATCTCCGGGTCGAGCGCCGACGTCGGCTCGTCGAAGAGCATCACCTTGGGCTTCATGGCGAGCGCCCGCGCGATCGCGACGCGCTGCTGCTGCCCGCCGGAGAGCTGCGCCGGCATCTTCTGGGCCTGGTTCTTCACGCCGACCCGGTCGAGCAGCTGCAGGGCACGCTCCTTCGCGGCGGACGACCGCTCCTTGCGGACCTTCACCGGCCCGAGCATGACGTTCTCGAGGATCGTCTTGTGGGCGAAGAGGTTGAAGGACTGGAACACCATGCCGACGTCGGCACGCAGCTTGGCGAGGGCCCGGCCCTCCTCGGGCAGCGGCTGCCCGTCGATGCGGACCTCGCCCGAGTCGATGGTCTCGAGGCGGTTGATCGCGCGGCACAGCGTGGACTTGCCGGAGCCGGACGGACCGATCACGACCAGGACCTCGCCACGGTGCACCGTGAGGTCGATGTCCCGCAGCACGTGCAGGTCGCCGAAGTGCTTGTTGACGCCCTTGAGCTCGACGAGGGGGGCCTCGAGGGTGGACGACTCCCCCGCGGGGTCGGTCGTCGTGGTCGCGCCGTCGTGATCCATCTCTCGAACCTATCCACTCGGTGTTTCCGCGACCAGCACCGGTCAGTGTGGTTCCGCAACGGTTCCGTAACGTTGCGGGCGCGGGCGGGCGTGCAGGCCCGGGTCCGGCGCCGACGACCGCGTCGAGCGGGAGGTCGAGCAAGTAAGGGGAGGGTCGCCACGTCGGGGCCCGGCCGTCGGGCACCGTACCCTAGTGGCGATGTCCAGTACCACGCAGAGCCCCGCCGCGCCGGTCCGTACCACGGAGCAGGCGCCCGGCCCGCGCACCTATCTCGTGCGCACCCTGGGCTGCCAGATGAACGTCCACGACTCCGAGCACATGGCCGGCATGCTCGAGCAGGCCGGCTACGCGCGCGCCACCGCGGAGGACGAGGCCGCGAGCCGCGCCGACGTCGTGGTGATCAACACGTGCGCGGTGCGCGAGAACGCGGCGACGCGGCTGTACGGGAACCTCGGGCAGCTCGCGGGGATCAAGGCGGACCGGCCGGGGATGCAGATCGCCGTCGGCGGCTGCCTCGCGCAGAAGGACCGCGGCGAGATCGTCTCGAAGGCCCCCTGGGTGGACGTCGTCTTCGGCACCCACAACCTCGACGCGCTGCCGGTCCTCCTGGAGCGGGCGCGGCACAACGCCGAGGCGCAGGTGGAGATCGCGGAGTCCCTGCAGGTCTTCCCCTCGACGCTGCCGACGCGGCGGGAGTCCGTCTACGCGGGCTGGGTGTCGATCTCCGTGGGCTGCAACAACACCTGCACGTTCTGCATCGTGCCGCACCTGCGGGGCAAGGAGCGCGACCGCCGGCCGGGGGAGGTCCTCGCCGAGGTCGAGGCGCTCGTCGCCGCGGGGGCCGTCGAGGTGACCCTGCTCGGACAGAACGTCAACAGCTACGGCGTCGAGTTCGGCGACCGCGGGGCGTTCGCGAAGCTGCTGCGCGCGTGCGGCGCGATCGAAGGGCTGGAGCGGGTGCGGTTCACCTCCCCGCACCCGGCGGCGTTCACGGACGACGTCATCGCCGCCATGGCCGAGACCCCCAACGTCATGCCGAGCCTGCACATGCCGCTGCAGTCCGGGTCGGACCGGGTGCTGCGGGCGATGCGCCGGTCGTACCGGTCGGCGAAGTTCCTCGGCATCCTCGACCGCGTGCGGGAGGCGATGCCGGACGCCGCGATCACCACCGACATCATCGTGGGCTTCCCCGGCGAGACCGAGGAGGACTTCCGCGAGACGCTGCGCGTCGTGGAGGCCTCGCGGTTCAGCTCGGCGTTCATGTTCCAGTACTCGCCGCGCCCGGGCACGCCGGCGGCGACCATGGACGAGCAGCTGCCGAAGGACGTCGTGCAGGAGCGCTTCGAGCGGCTGCTCGAGCTCCAGGAGCGCATCGCCGGCCAGGAGGCGGCCCGCCAGATCGGCCGCACGGTCGAGGTCCTCGTGGCCGAGGGCGCAGGCAAGAAGGACGGCGCCGCGCACCGGCTCTCCGGTCGCGCGCCGGACAACCGGCTCGTGCACGTCGCGCTGCCCGCCGACGTCCTGGCCGGTGACGACCGGGCCACCGGCGCCCCGGTGTCGCTCGACGACCCGCGTCTCGCCGAGCGCGCAGCGCTCGACCCGCGGCTGCCGCGCCCTGGCGACGTCGTCACGGTCGAGGTCACCCGGGCCGCCCCGCACCACCTGCTCGCCGACTCGGCCCTCGACGGCGGCCCCTACGCGGTGCGCCGCACCAGGTCGGGCGACGCGTGGGCGCAGCGCGAGACCGCCCGCCTGGGCGGGGGGCAGGACGAGCACGCGCACGGCGGCGACGCGCCGTCGTCCGGCCCGGTCGTGCTCGGCATGCCCTCGTTGCGCGTCTGACCTGCGCAGCGGGACTGTGCGCCCGAGCTGCGCGCCGGAGCGCCACGGCTGGCGAGCGACCCCGCGACCGAGGTCGTCGGGCGAGGTCGTCAGCCGAGGTCGTCGGGCTCGGGGCCGGGCGTCATCGCGCCCACGGTGCTGAAGAACTGCGACGACGTGACGAGCCCGCACGACACCGTGGCGGCGAGCTGCTCGTCCGTGGCACCGTGCTCGAAGTCCACCGACACCTCCGCGTACAACGCCAGGCCGTCGCCCTCCGGCCGGGTGTAGACCTTGGGCCACACGCGCTCGCGGTTCCAGTCGTTGACCGCCTGCAGCACCGCCATGCGGGAGCCCTCCGGCACGGTGCCGGCCCACCGGCCGCGCACCTGGAGGATCTCGTCGTGGTCGCCGAGGAGCAGGAACCAGAACCGGTTGCCGTCCCAGGTGCCCGTGACGTCACCGTCGTCGTCCGTGCGGAAGCGGTAGCCGCGGCGCGAGAGGTCGTCCGCCACGCGCGCGCTCGACAGCGGCCGGGGGTCGGGGGTCCGCCTGCCGGGTCGGGACGGCGGACCGTCCGCGCGGGCGGCGACCCGCGCGCCGGCGTCCTGGACGACGCGGCCGACCGCGCCGGCCGCACGGCGGGCGCGGCGAAGCACGCGGCGACCGACGCCGTCCGCGCGGTCCGTGCCGGTCACGAGGCGTCCCGCAGCGGGTCGCGGAAGGTGGTGTCGAGGTGCTCGAAGAACATCGACCCCGTGCTGAGGCCGCACTGCAGGAGCTGGTCGAGCTGCGCCTCGCCGATCGCGCTGCCCACGTCCACGGTCACCTCGGCGCACACCACGACAGAACCGTCGTCGCGCACGCGGACGTACGTCTTGGGCCAGATCCGCTCGGCGTTCCACTCGTTGCAGAGCTCGAGGATCTCGCCGAGGCGGTCGATGCTGAGGTCGCGGTGCCACTGGCCGCGGACCTGCAGCACCTCGGCACGCTCGCCCAGGACGAGGAAGTAGAAGAGCCACCCGTGCCACAGGCCGCCGACGTCGCCGTCCGAGTCGACGAAATAGGAGAAACCGGACCTCTCCATCCAGTCCGTGACGCGATCTCGCGACAGCGGCGACAACGCGTCGTCCGGGCCGCCGACCTGGCCGGCGAGCAGGCCCTCGATGCGCTCGTGGAGATCGTCGTCGCGCAGGTCGTCCGCGAGCTCGTCGTCCGGGCCGACGGAGGTCGGCCGGATCTTGCTTGCCCGGCGTGAACCGAAGAACCTCACCCGTCCACGCTACACGGCGTCGGCCGCGCGGCGACGGCGGAGCCCGGCCAGCCGGCGGACCAGGCCGCGTGGCCCCGGCCGACGGTAGGTTGGTCGGGTGCCTGCCCGCGCCGTGGTCCTGCCCGCAACCCCCCTGCTCGTGACCGGTGCGGGCGGGACGGTCGACCGGCTGACGGTCGTCCGCGGCGTGGTCGACGCGGCGCTGGACAGGTTCCTCGCTGATGCCCTCCCGGCGGACGCGGGTGACGGACCTCTCGTGGTCCTCGCCCCGGTCCCGCGGGGCGCGCCCGCCCGCACGGCCAGCCTGCGCCCGTCGCTCGCCGGTGCCGGCATCGCCGACCGCTGGGTGCCCGCGGTCGCGGCCTGGCCGCCCGCCCCCGCCGACGCCGCGCACGTGCCCGCCTCGGTCGTCCTGCTTGCTCTCGGCGCAGCACTCGGGCGGGCCGGCGCGCGGGACGTCGACGTCCGGGTGGTCGAGGTCGCCGCGGACGGGCCGGACGGCGACGCCGCGGCCGCGCTCCGCGGAGCGCGGGGGGTCGTGGTCGCCGGCGGCCTGGCCCCCGGTGCCCCCGGTGCCGGGGCGGTCACCGCCTCGCCGCTCGTGGACCCTGTCGTGGACCCGGTCGTCGCGGCAGCGCTCGACACGGCGGCCGCGCCGGACGGCTGGGCCTGGCAGGTCACCAGAGTCCCCGGTGGGCACGAGCACCTGCCCGCCGCCTACTCGGTCGCCGAGGGGGTGCGCACCGTGCGGGCAGTCGCCGCAGCGACCCCTGCCGGCGCTGTCGCCGACGCCCCCGTCGCGAGCCCCGTCGTGCGCGAGTGACCGACGTCCGACGCCCGACCAGGCGGGCTAGGGTCGACGCGTGAGTGCACCACCCGCGCCGACCCCCTCGGACGCTCCCGTGATCGTGGCCGTCGTCGGCCCCACGGCCACGGGCAAGTCCGACCTGGCCCTCGACCTGGCGCAGGCGCTGTCGCCGGGCGGTGCGGCGGACCTGCGCGGCGCGGCGGACGCCGAGATCGTGAACGCCGACGCGTTCCAGCTCTACCGCGGCATGGACGTGGGCACGGCGAAGGTGCCGGTCGCCGAACGCCGGGGGATCGTGCACCACCAGCTCGACGTGCTCGACCCGCACGACGACGCCTCCGTCGCGCGGTACCAGCAGGCCGCCCGCGCCGACCTGGACGACATCACCGCCCGTCGGGCCCGTGCCGTCGTCGTGGGCGGGTCCGGCCTCTACGTGCGCGCGCTGCTCGACCACATGGACTTCCCGGGCACCGACGCAGGCGTGCGTGCCCGGCTCGAGGAGCGCGCCGAGCGTGAGGGACGACGGGCCCTGCACGACGAGCTCGCCCGCCTCGACCCCGGCGCCGCGACGTCGATCGGCCCGCACAACACGCGCCGGATCGTCCGCGCCCTCGAGGTCATCGAGCTCACCGGGCGCCCGTACACGGCCAACCTGCCACGCCAGGAGCACGTCCGCCCTGCCGTCCAGATCGGGCTGGACTGCGACCGCGCCGTGCTCGACGCCCGGGTGGCGCACCGGGTCGAGCGGATGTGGGACCAGGGGCTCGTCGACGAGGTCCGCGGCCTCGCGTCCCCGGAGCAGGGCGGCACCGGCGCGGGGCTGGGCACGACGGCGGCACGCGCCGTCGGGTACGCCGAGCTGCTGGCGTGCTGGCGCGGAGAGCTCACCCTCGACGCCGCCCGTGACGCCATCGTCGCGAACACCCGGCGCCTGGCCCGCAAGCAGATGGGCTGGTTCGGTCGCGACCCGCGGGTGCGGTGGCTCGACGCCGACTCGCCCGACCTGGTGACCGAGGCGCTCGCGGTGGTCCGCGCGGCCGAGACCGGCTCGCTGCCCGAGCCCGGGGCCGGGGCCGTGCGCCGTAGTCTGGGCTCATGACGTTGCGCTTCACCAAGGGTCACGGCACCCAGAACGACTTCGTGCTGGTCGCCGACACCCGGGGAGACCTCGAGCTGACCCCGGAGCACGTGCGGCGCCTCACGGACCGCCGCGGCGGGATCGGCGGTGACGGCGTCATCCGGCTCACCCCCACCGCGGCCGTCGCGCGCGCGGGTGAACCGGTCGCCGACGCGGTCCTCGCGGAGGAGCCGGCCGCGATCTGGTTCATGGACTACCGCAACGCCGACGGGTCCGTCGCGGAGATGTGCGGCAACGGCGTGCGCGTGTTCACGGCGTTCGCGGAGGAGCTCGGTCTCGCGGACCTGGCCGCCGGCGAGGAGCTGGCGCTCGGTACGCGCGCCGGCGTGCGCCGCGTCCGCAAGGAGCCCGGCGGCTGGTACGCGGTCGACATGGGGGCCTGGACGCTGCCCGGCGGGGACGAGGCCGCGGCCCGCGGTGCCGACGCCGCCGTCCTGGTCCGCGGCTGGTCCGCCGGCCGGCCCGCGCTGAGCGTCGACCTGGGCAACCCGCACACGGTGGTCGCCCTCGCGCGCACCGAGGAGCTCGAGGACGCCGACCTCACCCGCGCCCCCGAGGTCGACCCGCTGCCGCCGGAGGGCACCAACGTGGAGCTCGTCGTTCCGCTCCCCGAGGCGGTGGACCCCGACGGGCGTCCCGTCGGGCGGCTGCGGATGCGCGTGCACGAGCGCGGGGTGGGGGAGACCCGGTCGTGCGGTACCGGTGCGTGCGCCGCCGCCCTCGCGGTGCGCACCTGGGCCCAGGCCGGGGCCACCGACCCTGTGCCCGACGTCTGGGAGGTGGAGGTGCCCGGCGGCCTCGTGCGCGTCCGGCTGCTCGCGGGTGGGCACGTGGAGCTCGCGGGGCCCGCGGAGCTCGTCTTCTCCGGCGAGACCGAGCTCTAGGCGCCCGTCGAGGGCCCGACCCTCAGTCCTCCCGAGGAGACGCGCCCGGGGCGAGGGCGCCCCGGTCGTCGGCGGTGTCCAGGTCTCCGTGGACGCGCAGCAGCAGGCCGTGCAGCACCTCGCGCTCCTCGGGCGTCAACGCGGCGAGGACCTCGTCCTGGACGGCGGCGGCGTCCTGACGCAGGCCGCCGAGGAGCGTCCGGCCCGGCGCGGTGAGTGCGAGGACCACGCGGCGCCGGTCGGCGGGGTCGCGCTCGCGGCTGACCAGGTCCCGCTCCGCGAGCTCGTCCACGACCTTCGTCACGTCGCTGGCATGGATGCCGAAGCGGGCGCCGACGTCGCGCTGGGACTGCGGCCCGAAGTCGTCGAGCGCCGCCAGCACCGCCAGGTGCCACAGCCGCAGCCCGCGCGCCCCCAGGCGGTCCGCCAGGCGGGCGCGGGCGCGCTTGCCGGTCTGGGCGAGGAGGTAGGTGCTCAGGCCGGTGAGGGTCGGCGGGGTCCGTGTCACGACGACCTATTGTAGGGTGCGCACCAATAGTGAGTCACAACCTACGATCGGAGAACCGTGGACGCGATGCATCCCCGACTGCTCGTGCGCCGCTTCGCCGCGTGCTTCCGCTTCTACGACGCGGTCCTGCCGCCGCTCACCGGCGCCCGGCTCGTCCGCGGCACGCACGAGGGCCCCTACGCGAGCTGGGACATCGGCTCCGAGGGGGCGGTGATGCTCCTGGACCGCACGGCGATGGCGTCGATCACGGGGACGGCCGAGCAGCCGGCGGAGCTCCCGGCTGGTCTCCCGCCGCACGACGCGGCGATGCTGGTCAGTCGGGTCGACGACGTCGCGGCGGGCTACGCGCTGTGCCTGGCCCACGGCGCCGCCCCGGTCGCGCCGCCGGCCCCGCGCCCCCAGTGGGGTCCGACGATGCGGACGGCGCACGTGCGCGACCCCGACGGGAACCTGTGGGAGCTCCAGAGCTACTGAGCCGACGGGTGGGCGGTCCGTCCCGTCATGCGACCCGCAGGACGCGGAACCCCTTCGAGGAGGCCGCGCGCTCGACGTCGCGGCCCAGCTCGGTCTCGATCCAGCGGGCGAGGGAGTCCGAGCCCAGGTTCTTCTGCACCACCAGCCAGGCTGCCGCGTCCGGCCCGAGGCGTGGCAGCCAGGCCCGCAGGAGGTCGTGCAGCACCGCCTTGCCCACGCGGATCGGCGGGTTCGACCAGATCGCGGCGAACTGGACGTCGTCGGGGACCTCCTCGGCGCGGACGGCCCGCAGGTTGTCCAGGCCGAGACGGGTCGCCGTCGAGCGCAGCAGGTCGAGGGCTCGCTCGTTGACGTCCACCGCCCAGACGGTCGCCTCCGGCGACGTGAGCGCCATCGTGAGGGCCACGGGGCCCCAGCCGCAGCCCAGGTCGAGCAGGTCGCCGGTCGCCGGGGCGGGCGGCACCTCGCGCAGCAGCACCTGGGTGCCCTTGTCGATGCGGCCGGGGGAGAAGACGCCGCTCGCGACATCCACCTCCACGTCCTGGCCCGCCAGCCGGACGACGGCGCGACGGCGCTCCGCGGCCGACGCGGGACGGGCGGTGAAGTAGTGGTCGGGCTGCTCGGTCACCCGCCGATCCTAGGTCGCCGACGCGGCGCCGGGGCGGCCTCGACCGGCCGGGAGCGACGAAAATCTCTGCACCGGGACGATCTCACGTGGGACCCTTGTTGAAGACGTACGACGGCTCGACCGTCGATCCCGACCCGAGAGGCACACCTTGACCCACACCCCGACCAACCCCGACACCCCGCAGGCCGACGAGACCGGCGGCGACGAGACGTCGGCTGCCGAGCGTCGCGCGGCGGAGCGCGACGCCCAGGCGATCGCGCAGGACGTCGTGGCGCGGGTGCTCGCTCGGGCCGGGACGGCGCGCGCCGAGGGCGCCACGGTGCACACCACCCACGACGGCGACCAGCTCGACCTCCAGGAGCGCATCTCGCTGCGACGCGTCGCCGGGCTCTCCACGGAGCTCGAGGACGTCACCGAGGTCGAGTACCGGCAGCTGCGCCTGGAGCGCGTCGTGCTCGTCGGCATGTACTCCGGCGGTGAGGCCGCGGCCCGGGAGGCGGAGGTCTCCCTCCGCGAGCTCGCCGCCCTGGCGGAGACCGCCGGCTCCCAGGTCCTCGACGGGCTGCTGCAGCGCCGGCAGAAGCCCGACCCCGGTACCTACCTCGGTTCGGGCAAGGCCGCGGAGCTGGCCGACATGGTCGCCACGGTGGGCGCCGACACCGTCGTCGCCGACACGGAGCTCGCGCCGTCCCAGCGTCGCGCGCTCGAGGACATCGTCAAGGTCAAGGTCGTCGACCGGACCGCGCTCATCCTCGACATCTTCGCCCAGCACGCCAAGTCCCGGGAGGGCAAGGCCCAGGTCGAGCTCGCCCAGCTCGAGTACCTCCTCCCGCGCCTGCGCGGCTGGGGTGACTCGATGTCCCGCCAGGCAGGCGGCCAGGTGGGCGGTCAGGGCGCCGGCATGGGATCTCGCGGTCCCGGCGAGACGAAGATCGAGCTGGACCGTCGCCGCATCCGCAACCGCATGGCCAAGCTGCGCCGCGAGATCGACGCGATGGCCCCGGGTCGCGAGACGAAGCGGCTCGACCGCAAGCGGCACGGTGTGCCGAACGTGGCGATCGCCGGCTACACGAACGCGGGCAAGTCGTCGCTCCTGAACGCGATGACGGACGCCGGCGTCCTCGTGGAGAACGCCCTGTTCGCCACGCTGGACCCGACGGTGCGCAAGGCGCGGACCGAGGACGGCCGGCCGTACACGCTCACCGACACCGTCGGCTTCGTGCGGCACCTGCCGCACCAGCTCGTCGAGGCATTCCGGTCCACCCTCGAGGAGGTGGGCGACGCCGCGCTGCTCCTGCACGTGGTCGACGCCTCGCACCCCGACCCCGAGGGCCAGATCGCGGCCGTGCGCGAGGTGCTCGCCGAGATCCCCGGCATCGCCGACGTGCGCGAGGTCGTCGTGCTGAACAAGGCCGACGTCGCCGACCCGGCCGTGGTGGGCCGCGTGCAGCGGCGCGAGCGGCACAGCGTCGTCGTGTCCGCGCACTCGGGCGAGGGCATGGCGGAGCTGCGGGAGCTCGTGGCCGCAGAGCTGCCCCAGCCGCAGGTGGAGATCGACCTCGTGGTCCCGTACTCCCGCGGCGACCTGGTGCACCGTGCGCACGAGACCGGCGGCTCCGTGGCGGAGGAGCACCTCGCCGAGGGCACGCGCCTGCGTGGCCGCGTCGACGAGAGCCTGGCCGCAGAGCTGCGCAGCGTCGCCGTCGTGGGCTGACGTCGCCGGTCGCCGGGTCCGCCCGGCGGCCGTGCGGGCCGGGGGCGGGCGTCGCCCCGGGGTGGGCGGCCCGCCCTAGGATCGTCGGGTGACCTCCGCCGACACCCCCGACGCCCAGCAGCTCCTCGACCTGGCGGTGGGAGCCCTCGGCGGCGGACGGCGCGAGGGGCAGCACCAGATGGCGGCCGCGGTCGCGGAGTCCGTCGACGGAGGGCGCCACCTCCTCGTCCAGGCCGGGACCGGCACGGGCAAGTCGCTCGCCTACCTCGTCCCCGCCGTGCGGCACGCCGTCGTCGACGGCAAGCGCGTCATCGTCTCGACCGCCACGCTGGCGCTCCAGCGGCAGGTCGTGACGCGCGACCTGCCGCTGGTGGCCGAGACGGTGGGCCCCAGGCTCCCGCGCGCGCCGAAGGTCGCCCTGCTCAAGGGGTGGCACAACTACCTGTGCAAGCACAAGGTCACCGGGGGCTACCCGGTCGAGGGCGCCACCCTCTTCGACCTCCCGGCCGACCCGGGCCCGGGGGAGGGCGCCGGGGCGGAGCAGCACCCCGCGCCGTCCGGCGGCCGTGGCCGGGGCGGGCGCGCCGACGACGCCACCAGCCTCGCCGACCAGGTCCGCCGGCTGCACGCCTGGGCCGAGGAGACCGAGACGGGCGACCGCGACGACCTCGTCCCCGGCGTCCCCGACCGCGCCTGGCGACAGGTGTCGGTCACCGCGCTGGAGTGCCTCGGCAACCGCTGCCCCCTGCTGGCCGAGTGCTTCCCTGAGCGCGCTCGCGCCGCCGCACGCGACGCCGACGTCGTCGTGACGAACCACGCCATGCTGGGCATCGCCGTGTCGGGGAGCCCGGGCGTCCTGCCCGAGCACGACGCCGTCGTCGTCGACGAGGCGCACGAGCTGGCGGAGCGGGTGACCGCCGCGGCCACCGTGGACCTGTCGCTGACGGTCGTGGAGCACGCCGCGCGCCTCGCGCGCCGGCACGGTGGCACCGAGACGTCGGCGCTGGACGCGGCGTCGCAGCAGCTCGGGAGCCTGCTCGCGACGGCACCGGCGGAACGCTTCCCGCAGGGCCTGCCCGACGACCTGCGGTCCGCCGTGGCCGCCGTGCGCGACGCCGCGCGCGAGCTCCTCACGCGGCTCAAGCCGCAGGGGGAGCCCCAGGCGAAGGACAAGGGCGCGCCGGACGCCGGCACGAAGATGGCGCAGTCCGCCGTGCTCCAGCTGTTCGAGGTGGCCGAACGCATGGCTGCCGAGGACACGACGGCCGACGTCCTGTGGTGCTCGCGGCCGCCCGAGAACGCCCCCTGGGCCGGTGACGGCGTCACCCGGCTGCACGCCGCCCCGCTCGCGGTGGCGGGCCTCATCCGCACCCACCTGCTCGGGGAGGCGACCGGCGTCTTCACCTCCGCCACGCTGGCCCTGGGCGGCACGTTCGACCCGGTCGCGCGGTCTCTCGGCCTCGCCGGCTCGGACGGCACGCACGACACGCCGGACTGGACCGGGCTCGACGTCGGCAGTCCGTTCGACTACCCGCGCCAGGGCATCCTCTACGTGGCCCGGCACCTGCCGGCGCCCGGTCGTGAACCGACCACCGACGCCCAGCTCGACGAGATCGCCGGCCTGATCGAGGCAGCGGGAGGACGCACCCTCGGTCTGTTCTCGTCGCGGCGCGCCGCGCTCGCGGCGGCGGAGGCGATGCGCGAGCGGCTCGAGGTGGCCGTCCTGTGCCAGGGCGACGACCAGCTGCCCACCCTGGTGCGGCAGTTCGCCGACGACCCGGCGACCTGCCTCTTCGGCACGCTCTCGCTGTGGCAGGGCGTGGACGTGCCGGGCCCGAGCTGCCAGCTCGTGCTCATCGACCGCATCCCCTTCCCGCGTCCGGACGACCCGGTGAAGGCGGCGCGCGCCCGGTCGGTGGAGCAGGCGGGCGGCAACGGGTTCATGCAGGTCTCCGCCACGCACGCGGCACTCCTGCTGGCGCAGGGGGCCGGGCGGCTGGTCCGCACCGGCGAGGACCGCGGCGTCGTCGCCGTGCTGGACCCGCGCCTCGCGACCGCCCGCTACGGGTCGTTCCTCACCCGGTCCATGCCGGACTTCTGGCCGACGACGGACGGCGAGCTGGTCCGCGCTGCGCTGCGGCGGCTCGACACCTAGCCTGGGGCCGTGGAGAGCACTCGCAGCACGACCAAGCTCGCGATCGTCGGCGCCGGGGCGGTGGGTTCCACGCTCGCGTACGCCGCGCTCGCCCGTGGCGCGGCGCGGTCCGTGGCCCTGATGGACGTCAACCGCGCCAAGGTGGAGGCCGAGGCGCTTGACCTCCGGCACGGCGGCATGTTCATCCCTCAGGCCGAGATCGAGGGTTCCGACGACATCGAGGTGTGCCGCGGGGCCGACGTCGTGGCGGTCACGGCCGGGGCGAAGCAGAAGCCCGGCCAGAGTCGCCTGGACCTGGCCGAGGCGACCGTGGGCCTCACGAAGAAGATCCTGCCGCAGCTGCTGGAGGTGGCGCCGGACGCGATCTACCTCATGGTGACCAACCCCGTCGACGTGGTCACCTACGCCGCCCAGGAGGTCAGCGGTCTGCCCCGGGAGCGGGTCTTCGGCAGCGGCACGGTGCTCGACTCGTCCCGGCTGCGCGACGCCCTCGCCCGGCACTGCGGCGTCGCCGTCGGGAACGTGCACGCGAACATCGCGGGCGAGCACGGAGACTCGGAGATCGTGCTGTGGAGCTCGGCGTCGATCGCCGGGGTGCCGCTTCTCGACTGGCGTCCCTTCCGGGGACGCCCGCCGCTCGACGAGACTGCCCGCAGCCAGATCGCCACCGACGTGGTCGAGTCCGCCTACCGGGTCATCGCGGGCAAGGGCGCCACCAACTACGCCGTCGGCCTGGCCGCCACCCGCATCATCGAGGCGGTCCTCAACGACGAGCACCGCGTGATGAACGTGTCCTCGCGACTCGACGGGTTCTACGGGATCAGCGACGTCTGCCTGTCGGTGCCGTCACTCGTGGACCGGCGCGGCGTGGCTGAGACGATCGACACCCCGCTGTCCGACGACGAGGTGGCAGGCCTGCGGGCGTCGGCCGAGGGGATGCGCGAGGTGCAGGGCCGGCTCGGCCTCTGACGGTCCGCGCCACCTGGTGACCTGGTGCCACACCCGGCGGCCGGGTGAGCGCCCTCAGAGGCTGCGGAGCACCGCCACGACGCGTCCCAGCACCTGGGCCTCGTCCCCCGGGATCGGGGAGTAGGCGCTGTTCTGCGGCATGAGCCAGGTGTGCCCGCCGGTCTGCTTGAAGGTCTTGACCGTGGCCTCGCCGTCGATCATCGCCGCGACGACCTCGCCGTTCTCCGCGACCGGCTGGCTGCGCACCACGACCCAGTCGCCGTCGCAGATGGCCGCCTCGACCATCGAGTCGCCGGCGACCTTCAGCAGGAACAGGTCGCCGTCGCCCACGATCTGCCGAGGGAGCGGGAACACGTCCTCGACGACCTGCTCGGCGAGGATCGGGCCGCCGGCCGCGATCCGCCCCACCAGCGGGACGTAGGACGGCGCCCCCGCGGCCTCTGCGTCGGACCCGGCGACCGACCCGGCGACGAAGCCGGACGTCCGGGGAGCGGGCTCGTGCCCCGCGGCCTCCGCCGCCGGCGACTCCGGGTCGACGACCTCGATCGCACGCGGCCGGTTCGGGTCGCGGCGGAGGTAGCCCTTGCGCTCGAGCGTCGTGAGCTGGTGCTTGACCGAGGAGGGGCTCGCCAGGCCGACGGCCTCGCCGATCTCCCGCATCGTCGGCGGGTATCCGCGGTCCTCGACGGAGCGCCGGATCGTCTCCAGCACCCGCCGCTGGCGCGGCGTGAGGCGGTCGGCCGAGGGGGCGAGCTCGCTCACCGACGCCAGGGCGACCGGGGGTGCCGCCGGGGCGTCCTCGCGGGTCTCCGCCTGCGCCGGCCACGGCGCAGCAGCCGTCATGGACGCCGGGGCCTGGTCCCGTCCGCTGGTCATCGCGTTCTCCGTCCTGCAGGGGCGCGGCCCGTGGGCGGGCCGATGAAATCCGACAAACCTTCCATCGCGCTGCTGGTCACTCTAGGCCAGTTCGGGCGGGACATCAAACATCTGTTCGATCAGGTCTCGACCGTGTCGCCGGGGCGTGGTACACCTAGTACAGCAGTTCGACGTACAGGTGTTCGACGAACGGATGTTCGACGGGCCGCCGCGGCGGCGACACGACGCGTACCGGAGGTAGGACGATGCAGAACCCGCGCAGCACCACGGACGCACCGGGGTTCCTCGGGCTCGGCGGGCTTCGGCTCACCCGCCGGGGCCGCGCGGTGATCGCGGTCCTGGTCCTCCTGGTCCTCGTCGGCGCGGGGCTCGTCGGGCAGCGCGCGGTGGCCGAGTCGCCCGGATCGGGTGTGGAGGTGCGGCTGCACACCGTCGCGCCGGGGGAGACCCTCTGGCAGTACGCGCAGTCGGTGCGCGACTCGGGCGAGGACCTGCGCGACGTGGTCGCCGACCTGCGCGAGCTCAACGGCCTGACGACGGCCGAGCTGCAGACCGGACAGGTCGTGCTCCTCCCGCAGGACTGAACCCCCGCGCTGGTGCGGTGGTGGACGGCGGTGCGGACGGGTCCGCCGCGATGGGAGGATGGACCCTGCTTGCGCCCTGCGCGGCCCGCCGCTTACGTTGTCGGGCAGCCGGGCGCCGGTCCGGAGCCGAGCGCAGGAGACCAGCGATGCACTGCCCGTTCTGCCGCCATGCGGACTCGCGAGTCATCGACTCGCGCACTTCCGACGACGGTTCGTCCATCCGCCGCCGGCGGCAGTGCCCGGCGTGCCAGCGTCGCTTCACGACGATCGAGACGGCGAGCCTCTCGGTCGCCAAGCGATCAGGCGTGACCGAGCCGTTCAGTCGCGACAAGGTGGTCGCCGGGGTGCGCAAGGCGTGCCAGGGGCGCCCCGTGAGCTCCGACGACCTGGCCCTGCTGGCCCAGCGCGTCGAGGAGACGTTGCGCGGGTCGGGCCGTCCGGAGATCGAGGCCAACGAGGTGGGGCTCGCGATCCTGGGGCCGCTGCGGGAACTGGACGAGGTGGCGTACCTGCGGTTCGCCAGCGTCTACCAGTCGTTCGAGTCCCTGGAGGACTTCGAGAGCGCGATCACGTCCCTGCGGGCCGAGCGTGAGGCGCGGGCCGACGATGACGGGGAGCCCGCCTCGGCGGGGTCGGGGGACGCCGCGGGCGATGCTGCGGAGCCCGCGGCTGCGGGGCGCGACGCCTCGCGCTGAGATCGACCGCTTCGCCCGCTCCGGGCGAAATGCCCTGGCGCCGCGCCTGGCTTTGGCGCATGCTGGACGGCACCAGGTGCTGCGCGGAACTCCGTGCCGGCACGTCCACCCCGACGAACGACGAGGTGACCGTGATGACGACGGACGACTCCAAGGCGGCCAAGCCCTCCGAGGACACGAAGGCGCGCTTCCGGGAGGCTCTGGAGCGCAAGAACGCCGCGAGCCACCCCACCGCCGGCAAGGACGCGAACACGGGGCAGGTGCACGGCTCCGAGACCTCGGGACCGGTGCAGAAGATGTTCCGCCGCAAGTCCGGCTGACCGGACGCGGGCGTACGACGACGCGAGGGCGTCCCCGGGGATCCGGGGGCGCCCTCGCGTGCTGATACTGCTGGGCCGCGTCAGCCTGCGGCGGGACCGGGCGGGAACTCCGGCCGCTCGAAGGCGTCGCGGATGCGCAGCCGGATGGTCGAGGGCATCGCCTGCAGCTTGGCCGAGGCGCCACGCTGGGTGACGTCGGAGATGTCGGTGACCACGTAGCCGATCTCGCCGCGGGTGGCGAGCATCTGCGCCTCGATGTTGGCGCCGTGGTCGGCGAAGACCTGGTTCACGGCGGCGAGGACGCCGGGCACGTTGCGGTGCAGCAGCATGATGCGACCCACGCCGGTGTGCGCGAGCTGCAGGTTCGGGAGGTTGACGGACAGGGTGGTGGACCCGGTCGCCATGAAGTCCCGCAGCTTCTTCGACACGAACTCGCCGATGGCCTCCTGCGCCTCCTCGGTCGACCCGCCGACGTGCGGCGTGAGGATGACGTTGGGCAGGCCGCGCAGCGGAGACGTGAACTCGTCACCCCGCTTCTTGGGCTCCGTCGGGAAGACGTCCACCGCCGCGCCTCCGAGGTGCCCGGAGAGGATGTGCTCCCGCAGGGCCTCGACGTCGACCACGAAGCCGCGGGAGAGGTTGAGGAAGATCGCGCCCGGCTTCATCCCCGCGAACAGGTCCGCGCCGAACAGCCCGGCGTTGCCCGGCCGTCCGTCGACGTGGATCGTGACGGCGTCGGCCTCGGCGAGAAGCTCCTCGATCGTCTCGACGCGGTGCGCGTTGCCCAGGGCGAGCTTCTCGGCGGTGTCGTAGAAGACGACCCGCATGCCGAGGTTCTCGGCGAGCACGGAGAGCTGGGAGCCGATGTTCCCGTACCCGATGATGCCGAGCGTCCGGCCGCGGACCTCGTGCGCGCCGTCGGCGGTCTTGTCCCACACGCCGTCGTGCAGCGCCTTGTCGCGCACGCTGAGGCGACGGGTCAGGGAGATGATCTCCGCGACGGCGAGCTCGACCACGGACCGGGTGTTGGAGTACGGGGCGTTGAACACCGCGACGCCGTGGGCCGCGGCGGCCTCGAGGTCGATCTGGTTCGTCCCGATGGAGAAGGTCCCCACGGCCTGCAGGCCGGGCACGCTCTCCAGGACCTTGCGGGTCACGGTGGTCTTGGAGCGGATGCCGAGGATCTGGAAGTCCGCGAGGGACTCGATCAGCTCGGCCTCGTCGAGCGCGCCGGGGCGCGTGACGACCTCGATGCCCGCATCACGAAGATTCTGGGCAGCGACAGGATGGACGTTCTCGAGAAGGAGGGCTCGCAGCACGAGGCCATGGTGCGCTGTGCGGGCCCGCGCCCACAAACGCGTCTCACGCCGCGGCGAGCTCGACGATCCCTGCCGGCAGCGGTCGCTCGTGCACCACGACGAGGCGCTGGGTGGGCCGGGTCATCGCGACGTACAGGTCCGAGGCGCCGCCGGGGCCGCCCGTCACGGTGGCCGGCTCGACGAGGACGACGGCGTCGAACTCCAGGCCCTTGGTCTCACGCGGGTCGAGCACGACGACCTGCGCGTCCTCGGGGCGCTGCCCCAGCAGCCGGGACACCTCCTCGGGGGCGAGCACGGTCGGGAGCACCCCTTCGACGGCCTCGCGCAGCGCGTCGACCTCCGCGGACGCCGCGACCACGGCGACCCGTCCCGCGCCGTCGGTCCCCACGAACTCGGAGACGAGCGCGGCCACGTGGTCCCGGACCTCCTGGAGGAGCACCGGGCGAGCCGGACCGGACGGCGTGACGTGGGCGAGCTCGAGCGCTCCGGTCACCTCACGGGCGGCGGTGAGGGGCGACGTGGGCAGGCCCGCGGCTGCCGCCATGCGCTGCGCGGCGTCCGCGACCGAGGCCGGGGTGCGGTAGCTGACGGTGAGCTCTTCGAGCCGCCAGGAGTCGCCGAGCACCGGGTCGAGAGCGTGGCGCCACGATCGCGCGCCGGCGGCCGACGACGTCTGCGCGACGTCGCCCACGATGGTCATCGAGCGGGTCGGGACGCGGCGCACGAGCATGCGCCACGCCATCGGGGAGAGCTCCTGTGCCTCGTCGACCACGACGTGGCCGTACGTCCAGGTGCGGTCCTCGGCGGCGCGCTCCGCGGTGGTCAGTCGCGGCCCCGCGGACTCGAAGCGGGATGCGAGCGTCTCCGCGTCGACCAGGCCGCCCCCCGCGCCCGTGGACTCGAGGACCGAGCGGGCGTACTCGAGCTCGGCGGCGCGCTCGGCCGCGCGCGCCTTCGCCTCGGCGCGCGCGATCGAGTCGTCCTCGCCCAGCAGCTCGGCGGCCTCGTCGAGCAGAGGCACGTCGGCCTCGGTCCACGGCGCGCCCGGGTCGCGGCGCAGCGCCGCCCGCTCGCGGGCGGACAGCTCGGGGGCGGCCTCCTCCAGCCGGTGCGGCTTGGCGAAGAGGTCGGCGACGAGCTTCTCCGGCGAGATCGGGAACCACGCGAGGTTGAGCGCGACCCGCACGTCCCGGTGCGAGCGGAGGTCCTCGGTGACCATCGCGGCGTCCTCCGGTGCGAGCTCCGCGTCCGCCGCGGCGCGGTACTGGTCCACCAGCCGGGCGAGCATGTCGCGGACGAAGGCGGCCCGGGCCTCGTTGTGCGGCTTGTGGGTGCGGCGGGCGCGCGCGATCGCGTCCCGCACGTCCCGGCGTCGCACGACGAGGTCGTGACCCTCCAGGCGGAAGCGCACGTCGCGGGCGGGCACGCGCTCGCGGGCGCGGACCGCCCGGCGCACGACGTCGCGCCACAGCAGCCGGCCCTTGATCTCGGTGGCGACAGGGTCGTCGATCGCCGTGGCGCGGACGCCGGGCAGCAGCTCGCCCACCGTGGTCGCGACCACGCCGGTCTCGCCGAGCGACGGCAGCACCTGGTCGATGTAGCGCAGGAAAGCACGGCTCGGGCCGACGAGCAGGACGCCGCTGCGCTCGAGGATCCGCCGGTGGGCGTACAGGAGGTAGGCCGCCCGGTGCAGCGCCACGGCCGTCTTGCCGGTGCCCGGACCACCCTGGACCACCAGCGCGCCGGCGAGCTCGGCGCGGATGATCCGGTCCTGCTCGCCCTGGATCGTCGCGACGATGTCGGTCATCCGGCCCGTACGGCGCGCCGCGAGCGACGCGAGGAGCGCGCCCTCGCCCGACAGGGTCGACGCGGCGAGGCCTTCCGCCCCGTCGTCCCCGTCGGCGGCCTGCAGCGCGTCGAGGTCGAGCACCTCGTCCTCGAGCCCGGTCACGGAACGTCCCGACGTCACGAGGTGTCGCCGGCGCCGCACCCCCGCGGGGTGCAGGGCCGTGGCCCGGTAGAACGGCGTGGCCGCGGGGGCGCGCCAGTCCGTCAGCAGCGACCGGTGGTCGGAGTCCGCGAGACCGATGCGCCCCACGTACCGCGTCGCGCCGTCGTCGAGGTCGAGGCGGCCGAAGGCGAGGCGGTCCTCGACGGCGTCGAGCTGCGCCACGCGGTCCTCGTAGAGCGTCGCGAACGCGTCCCGCTCGCTGCGGTTCTGCGGGGAGCCCGAGGGCCCCGAGCGCCGCACCTCCGCGAGGCGGTCGCGCGTCGCGCGTCGCAGCTCGTCCAGTCGGGCGTAGAGGGTGTCGACGACACCCTGCTCGCGTGCCAGCTCGTCGTGCCTGCCCGCCACGCATCCTCCCAGCGTCTTGCGCCACGCCTGTCGGGCGCGGCCCCGTTGCGGCGGACCATCATTGCAGATCCGGCCGGCCCCCGGGTCCCCGGTCCGCGGCCGAGAGACCGGCCGAGAGGCGACGCGCCGGGCGGCGGGCACTGCCTCGGCCCGGGGTGCCGGGCTAGGATCTGGCCTATGAGCAGCGGCGACGTCCTGCGCGCAGGGTCCGAGGGACCCGCCGAGGACGCGACGGCGACCGTGCTCCTCGTCGAGGACGACGACGGGGACGCGCTGCTCGTCACAGAGCTGCTCGACGACGCCGAGGTGGCGGTCGTGCTGCTCCGCGCGCGGTCGGTGGCGGAGGCCGTCGAGGCGCTGTCGCGGCCCGGCGGCGCCCCGGGCGTCGACTGCGTGCTGCTCGACCTCGGGCTCCCGGACGCCGTCGGCCTCACGGCCGTGTCCCGGCTGCGGGAGGTCGCCGAGCGCGTGCACGACGTCCCCGCCCTCGTGGTGCTCACCGGGCTCACGGGGGGCGACCAGGGGCTGCAGGCCGTCGCGGCAGGCGCCGACGACTACCTCGTCAAGGGGGAGACCGACGCCGGGCTGCTCGGCCGGTCGCTGCGGTACGCGCTGCAGCGGCGCAGGTCCGCCGCGCAGCAGCGGGCGCTGTACCGCAGCGCCGTGCGGGCGGAGGAGACGGCGCGGCTCGAGCGCGCGCTGCTGCCCAAGCCGGTCGTGGGCGACGAGCGGATCTCCGTGATGGTGGGCTACCTCCCCGGCGGCGGCGGTCTGCTCGGGGGTGACTTCTTCGACACCGTGGAGCGGCCGGACGGCTCCGTGCTGTCGGTGGTCGGGGACGTCGCGGGGCACGGACCCGACGAGGCGGCCCTCGGGGCCACGCTGCGCACCGCCTGGCGCACGCTCGTGCTGACCGGGACCCCGCCCGAGCGCATCCTCGAGCAGCTGGAACGGGTGCTCCTCACGGAGCGGTCGCGCCCGGAGGTCTTCGTGACCCTGTGCCAGGTGGTGGTCACGCCGGACCGGTCCGGCGTCGACGTGTACCTGGCGGGTCACCTGCCGCCCCTGCTCATCACCGGCCCGGTCGGGGACCTGCGCTGCGAGGCGCTGGCGCCCACGGGCCGCGGCCGGGCGCTGGGCGTGCCGGTCGACGGCGGCTGGGCAGCCCGGCGCATCGAGCTCGACGGCCCCTTCGCGCTGATGCTGTACACCGACGGCCTCGTCGAGGCCGAGGTGCGCGCCGGCGCCGCGGCCGGTGCGGAACCGCTCGCCGGCGACGAGACGCTCGACGGCCTGGGTCGCGACGCGCTCGGGCTCACCTCGTCGCAGGGCGACCGACCGGCGCAGGTCGGTCCGCTGCGCCGACGGGTGCCCCGGCTGGGGCAGTCGGGTCTGCACGAGCTGGTGCGCGAGGACCTGGGGCGGGACGGGATCGTGGGCGTGGTGGAACGGGTGCTGCGGCGCGTGCGCGCGCTGCACGGCGGCCCGCTCACGGACGACGCCGCCCTCCTCGTGCTCGGGTGGACCGGGCGGGACACGCCCTACCTGGGTGAGCGGTCCTCGACCCTGGCGGACTCGGCCGAGTGGGCCCGCCCATGAGGCGCGAACGTCCGCTGCACGACGTCGTCCTGCGGCTCCTGCTCATCGTCGGCGCCGTGCTGCTGCTCGCCCTCGCGGTGGCCCTCGTGGCGATCCAGCGATCGCTCTCCCTCCTGCGGGTCGGTGCCGGGGACGCCGCGATGGACGCGGCGCACGCCTGGAACCGCGCGCTCCTGGTCGTGGTCGTCGTGCTCGTGCTGCTCGTGGTCCTCATGGGGTGGTTCATGTGGCGTGCCCTGCAGCGGGGCGTCACGCGTCCGCTCGCGCGGCTGGCCGACTCCGTGCGCGCCGCGAGCACGGGCGCGCACGAGCACGAGATCAGGGTCGAGGGCACGGGCGAGGTCGCGGCGCTCGCGGCCGACGTGGAGCACATGCGGCGCGAGCTGGTGCAGCAGGTGGCCGAGGTGCGGGCGTCGCACGCCGAGACCGAGCGCACGCACGCCCAGCTCGCCGAGCAGGCGCAGGAGCTCGCTCGCTCGAACCGCGACCTCGAGCAGTTCGCCTACGTCGCGTCGCACGACCTGCAGGAGCCGCTGCGCAAGGTCGCGAGCTTCACCCAGCTGCTGCAGAAGCGCTACGGCGAGCAGCTGGACGACCGGGCGGACCAGTACATCGCCTTCGCCGTCGACGGCGCGCTCCGGATGCAGCGCCTCATCCAGGACCTGCTGAGCTTCTCGCGGGTCGGGCGCTCCGGGAGCGAGCCCGAGGACGTCCCGCTGGAGCAGGTCCTCGAGCAGGCGCGGCACGACCTGGGGGAGCGGATCACGGAGTCGGGCGCGGAGGTCACGCACGACCCCTTGCCGGTGGTGCGCGGCGAGCGGGCGCTCCTCGCGATGCTGCTGACGAACGTCGTCGGCAACGCCGTGAAGTTCCGCGACCCCGGTCGCCCGCCTCGCATCCACCTGTCGGCGCGTCGCCTGGAGGCACCCGAGGCGGGCTGGGAGATCTCGTGCGCGGACAACGGCATCGGCATCGACCCGCAGTACGCGGAGCGCGTCTTCGTCATCTTCCAGCGGCTGCACCCGAAGGACGTGTACACCGGCACGGGGATCGGGCTCGCCCTGGTCAAGCGGGTGGTCGAGCACCACGGCGGACGTGTCTGGCTCGAGCCCTCGGAGGGTGGCGGGACCACCGTCCGGTGGACCTTGCCCGATCGTGACGAGGCGTCGCCCCCCGTGGTCGGCTAGGCTCGGGGGACGTCGCTGACCTGCGACGACGCACCTGAGGGTGTGCCCCCGACCGGGGTGCTCGACGACGGCGAGGAGTAGGCATGACGGACCACCAGGCGGGAATCGAGGTCCTCCTCGTCGAGGACGACCCGGGTGACGTGCTGATGACGCGCGAGGCGTTCGAGGAGCACAAGGTCGTCAACCGGCTCTCCGTGGTGTCCGACGGCGTGAGCGCGATGGCGTTCCTGCGCAAGGAGGGCGAGCACGCCGAGGCGCCCACGCCGGACCTGATCCTGCTCGACCTCAACCTGCCGCGGATGGACGGCCGAGAGGTGCTCGCCGCGGTCAAGGCCGACGAGCGCCTGAAGCACATCCCGGTGGTCGTCCTGACCACCTCGGAGGCCGAGGAGGACGTCCTGCGGTCGTACTCGCTGCACGCGAACGCGTACGTGACCAAGCCCGTGGACTTCGAACGGTTCCTCCAGGTCGTCCGCCAGATCGACGACTTCTTCGTGACGGTGGTCCGTCTCCCGCGTCGCTGAGGAGCGCCCCGGCGGGGCGGGAAGGATCCGGGCTGCGGCGGGGTTGTGACTCCTGCGGGCGCGAGCCCGTCGGCGCGAGCCGGAACCCGAGGAGGAGACCGTTGCTGGACCCGCAGAGCATCTACGAGGTCGACGAGGCCGCCGTCGAGCGCGTCCTGCCCCACCGTGGGCCCGACGCCCCGCCGACCGCTGACGGACCCGTGCTGCTGCACGCTCTCGACGGGTTCGTCGACGCCGGCTCCGCCGCAGAGATCGCGGTGGAGCACCTGACCGACGAGCTGACCACCACGCGTCTGGTGACCTTCGACGTCGACCAGCTGCTCGACTACCGCTCCAAGCGGGTCGGCATGACGTTCGACGCCGACCGGTGGTCGGCGTACGACGAGCCGTTCCTCGCCCTGGATCACGTGGCGGACCGCGAGGGCACCGGCTTCCTCCTGCTGCACGGGTCGGAGCCGGACCTCCAGTGGGAGCGCGTCGTGGCAGCGGTGAAGGGCCTCGTCGAACGGTTCGACGTCTCCCTGTCGGTCGGCTTCCACGGCATCCCGATGGGTGTGCCCCACACGCGCCCGCTGTCGCTGACGGCGCACGGCACGCGACCCGGCCTGGTCGAGGACTACACGTCCTTCTTCGGGACGGTGCGGGTCCCCGGCTCGCTGGCCGCCCTGCTGGAGTACCGCCTCGGTGAGGCGGGGCACGACGCGATCGGGTTCACCGTCCACGTGCCGCACTACCTGGCGCAGTCCCGCTACGCCCCGGCGGCGGTCGTGGCGCTGCGGCACGTGGAGCGTGCCACGGGCCTCGACCTGGCCACGGGCCTCCTCGCCGAGGCGGCGGCCGACGCGACCATCGAGGTCGAGAAGCAGGTCGGGGAGTCCACGGAGGTGAAGGCGGTCGTCCGGGCGCTCGAGGAGCAGTACGACGCGTTCACGCGCTCGGTGGGTCGCCCGAGCCTCCTGGCCGAGCAGGCGCCGCTGCCCACGGCGGAGGAGCTGGGTGCGGAGTTCGAGCGCTTCCTGGCCCAGCAGGACGACGACTGACGTCCGCAATGGTCGTTGCGCCGCATCCGTGGCATATCCGTGGCACTGCAGTGTGGTCCGTGCCACACTGACCGCGTTGCAGAGGCGTTCCCTCGCAGGAACCGGGGCAGCGGCCTGTGCAGCGGCGGGTGGCCGCCCGGTGTGCCCGTGACCGCAGTGACGGAAGGTCGAAGGATCAGCATGGCGCAAGGTTCGGTGAAGTGGTTCAACTCGGAGAAGGGCTACGGCTTCATCGCACAGGACGACGGCGGCGCCGACGTCTTCGTGCACTACTCCGCGATCCAGTCGCAGGGGTACCGCAGCCTCGAGGAGGCCCAGCGGGTCGAGTTCGAGATCACGCAGGGTCCGAAGGGTCCGCAGGCGGAGCAGGTCGTCCCGCTCTGAGTCCCCGGCTCGTCTGACGACGGCCGCGTCCCGGCGTCGGGGCGCGGCCGTCGTCGTGCCAGGACGCCTGGTCAGGCGCCGGCGAACCGTGCCAGCTCCGCGCCGGCGAGCAGGCGCGCGGGCACCGGCAGGCTGCGGAGCCGGCGTGCGAGGGCCGCGTCGTCGAGGTCGACGTCGGACCGGGCCCCGCGGGCGACGACGGTCGCAGCCTCGGCGCCGCCGGTGACGTCGGGGCCGGTGACGTCGGGGCCCGTGGGGCCGGTGGGGCCGTCGGCGGGGCTGCCGGGGGCGTCCTCGGTCGTGGCGCGGACCGCGACGAGCACCACGTTGCCGTAGCGCCGCCCCTTGAGGATCGCGTGCTCGGCGACCACCCCGAGGCGACCGCCGTCCAGGGCGTCGCTGCCGAACGCCTCCGCGAGGTTCGCGACCTCCCGTCGTGCCAGGTGCAGCGGCGGGCGGTCCGCGCAGTTGGCGAGGAGGACGCCGCCCGGCCGCAGCACCCGGTGCGCCGCGGCCGCGAAGGCCTCGTCGGCGAGGTGGTCCGGCGTCCGGTCGCCGGCGAACACGTCGCGCACGACGACGTCGAAGGACTCCGGGGGCAGGGAGGCGAGGGCGTGGCCCGCGTCGTCGGCCCGCAGCCGCAGCCGCGGCGCCCGGGGGAGCCCGAACCACGTGCGCACGAGCTCGAGCAGGCGGGCGTCCACGTCGACCCCGAGCTGGCGCGAGTCGGGGCGCTCGTGCTCGACGTGCCGTGCCAGCGCGCACCCGGCCGCGCCGAGGTGCAGCACGCGCAGCGGGCCCGCGGGGAGACCGGCCAGCACGGCGGCCATCTGCTGCATGTACTCGAAGGCGAGGAAGCCGGGGTCGGCGAGGTCGAGCGCCGAGCTGGGCACGCCGTTGACGTGCAGCGTCACCCGGTCGGCGTGGTCGGGGTCCTGCTCGACCCTGGCGGTGCCGGTGTCGATCGGGACCTCGCCGACGGGGAGTGTCGGTGCGTCGGAGGATGCTGGGTGGCGTCGGCCGGACCGGCGGTCGGGGCGGGAGCCGCCTCGGGAGGTGCGGGACATGCGCACCAGTCTCCCCGTTCGGGGCAGGCCGCGGGTCCGGGTCCGGCGGTTGACAGGAATCGAACAGGTGTTCGACACTGGCGGGACGCGGGAGAGTCCGCGGAGCACGGGAGGTGCAGGATGTCGGCTCGGACGGGATCTGCAAGAGCGGTGCACGGTCGTGGCGCGCCCGGCACGGGCGCGCTGCCCCCGAGCCCGGAGGTGACCAGGCTGCTGGACCGTTCCGACGCCGAGCTCGCGGCGGCGGCGACGGCGACCGACGCCGCGGACAGGTTCGTGCACGCCCATCTGGCCGCGCTCCGTGCAGCAGCCGCGGTCGTGGCGCTCCGCGGGCGCCCGTCGACGCGGAGCCGGGCTCGGTCCGTGTGGGACATGCTGGCGCTCGTGGAGCCCGAGCTCGCCGCCTGGTCGGGCTACTTCGCCTCGGGTGCCCGCGTGCGGGCCGCCGTCGAGGCAGGGCTGGAGCCCGAGGTCGACGCCCGCCGCGCCGCCGAGCTGGTGGCGTGCGCGGAGGACTTCCGTGACGAGGTGGGCCTGCTCGTGGACCCGCGTGCAGGTTTTGCGCGACCGCTCGCCGTGGCGCCGGCGGCGTCGTGAGCCGAGGCCCGCGGGCGGCCGGGGCGTTCCGCGACTGGGGCTCGGACGAGTCCGGGACGTCCGTGCTGCACGTCGACATGGACGCCTTCTTCGCGTCGTGCGAGCTCGTGCGGCGTCCGGAGCTCCGCGGGCGGCCGGTGATCGTGGGCGGCCGGGAGCGGGGCGTCGTGCTCGCCGCCACCTACGAGGCGCGAGCGTTCGGGGTCCGCTCGGCGATGTCGATGGCGGCGGCGCTGCGCCTGTGCCCGCAGGCGGTCGTCGTCCCGCCGGACCACCGGCTCTATCACGACGTGTCCGAGTCCGTGATGGAGCTGTTGTCCACGGTCACGCCTCTGGTCGAGCGGATCTCCGTCGACGAGGCCTTCCTCGACGTCAGCGGGGCGCGCCGCCGGCTCGGGGCGCCGACGGTGATCGCCGCCCGGCTGCGCGAGCAGGTCCGCGCCGAGCACGGGATCACCTGCTCGGTCGGCGTCGCGCAGAACAAGTTCGTCGCGAAGCTCGCCTCGACCCACGCCAAGCCCGACGGGATGCTCCTGGTGCCGGCGGACGCGACGGTGCGGTTCCTGCGGACCCTGCCCGTCGGGGCGTTGTGGGGCGTGGGGGAGAAGACGGAGGCCGCCCTCGCGCGCTGGGGCATCACCACGGTGGCGGAGCTCGCCGACACCGACGTGCCGACCCTGCAGGCGGCCGTCGGTTCCGTGTCCGGGGCGCACCTGCACGACCTCGCGTGGGGGCGGGACCCGCGGCCGGTCGTCCCCGGGCACGAGGAGCGCAGCGTGGGCGCCGAGACGACCTTCGAGCGCGACCTGTGGGACCTGGACGAGGTGGAGCAGCGGATGCTGCTGCTCGCCGACCGCGTCGCCGCGCGGCTGCGCCATCAGGGCGTGGTCGCCCGCACCGTGGCGCTCAAGGTGCGCACGAGCGACTTCCGCACGCTGACCCGGTCGCGGACGCTCGCCGGCCCGACCGACGTCGCCCGGGAGATCTACCTCGTCGCCCGCGAGCTCCTGGGCGCGGTGGACCTGCGGGGGCTGCCCGTGCGTCTCGTCGGAGTCCGGGGGGAGAACCTGCAGGTCAGGTCCGGTCTGGCGGAGCAGGTGACGCTCGACGAGTCCGTGGACCCGCGCCAGGAGGCCAGGCGCGAGGCCGAGCTGGCGCTCGACGCCGTGCGGGAACGGTTCGGCAGCTCGGCCATCATGCTCGGTGCCGCGCCGGGACGGCGCCGAGGTTCACCCCCGCCGACTACCGCGCCGGGCAGCGCGGGCATATCCTGAGGTCGTTACCGTTCCACCGCGAGACCCGGGGGGACTCGATGCCACTGTCCGAGTACGAGCAGCGAGTGCTGGAGCAGATGGAGCGCGCGCTGAGCAGCGACGACCCCCGTCTGGCCAACACCCTGCAGCAGGCGCGCCGCCGGTCGCCCCTGCGTTATGTCCTGGCCGGCGTCGGAGTCGTCGCGGGGCTGTTGTTGCTCGTGCTCGGTGCGGCGAGGTCGGAGGCCTGGGTCGGCGTCGCCGGCTTCGTCCTCATGTTCGCCGGTGTGGCGTACGCGTTCGCCTCGCCTCGCCGGTCGAAGGCGGGCCCCGTGGGTGTCGTCCGGCCCGACGGGACCGTCGATCCGTCGACCAACCCGGATCACCGGAACCGCACCGCTCAGCCTGCGCCCCGCCCCGCGCCCGCGGCGAAGAAGGAGGGCTTCCTGTCCCGCCTCGAGGAGCGCTGGGAGCGTCGACGCGACCAGGGGCGCTGAACTACCAGGACGCTCCGCTAACTAGGCGCTGAGCGACCCAGGACACAGAGGTACCCAGGCCGCTGAGCCACCGGCGCCGTCCGGACGCCAGCGGCGCGACGCGAGAGCCCGACCGGTCCGCC
>NZ_JBSHCR010000040.1:0-42110 GCF_053615895.1 Isoptericola sp. NPDC055881 | reverse complement strand
CACGTATTCGGGCCCGAATACGTGCGCAACCGCCTGTTCGGCGTTCCGGGCCTGTCGGCCTGGCGGCGTGTGACGCACGCCGCGCCCGCATCGTGGGCACGTCCCCGGGCCGCGCGGGGTGGACGGGATATGGTGGACGGCGTCAGAACGACACCCTTTAACACCGTCCCGTGAGGCGGAGAAGGAGGTCGCCAGTGGCTACTGGCACCGGCATGCCCGGAACACCCGACCAGCCCGACGTCCCCGAGGGGACCGTGGTGCTCGGCGCGAGCGACGTCGCCCGCGCCCTGACCCGGATCGCGCACGAGATCGTCGAACGCGCCAAGGGCGCCCAGGACGTGGTCCTGCTCGGCATCCCGACCCGTGGCGTCACCCTCGCCGCCCGCCTCGCGCAGCGGCTCGCGAGCATCGACCCGGCGTTCGACCCGGAGAACGACCTCGGCGAGCTCGACGTCACGATGTACCGCGACGACCTGCGCCGCCAGCCCACCCGCGCCGTCGGGGTCACCCGGCTGCCCGGCGCGGGAATCGAGGGCAAGACGGTGGTGCTGGTCGACGACGTCCTGTTCTCCGGACGCACGATCCGTGCGGCGCTCGACGCCATCGGCGACCTGGGCCGCCCGCAGGCCGTGCGGCTCGCCTGCCTCGTCGACCGGGGGCACCGCGAGCTGCCCATCCGGCCCGACTTCGTGGGCAAGAACCTCCCCACGGCCCAGACCGAGCGCGTGCGCGTGCTCCTGGCCGAGGTGGACGGCACGGACGCCGTGGTGATCAGCGGGCGCGAGCCCGGCGCCGACGTCGTCTCACCGGACGGGCCGGCCGAGGGGAGCGTCCGATGAGGCACCTGCTCTCGACCGCGGACCTCGCCAAGGACGAGGCGATCGAGCTCCTGGACACCGCGGCGCAGATGGCCGCGACCCAGTCGCGCGAGATCAAGAAGCTCCCGACGCTGCGTGGTCGCACCGTCGTGAACCTGTTCTTCGAGGACTCCACCCGCACCCGGATCTCGTTCGAGACGGCGGCCAAGCGGCTGTCCGCGGACGTTATCAACTTCTCCGCCAAGGGGTCCAGCGTCTCCAAGGGGGAGTCCCTCAAGGACACGGCGCTCACCCTGCACGCGATGGGGGCCGACGCCGTCGTGGTGCGGCACTGGGCCTCCGGCGCTCCGTACCAGCTGGCCCACGCCGGCTGGCTCGACGCCGCCGTGCTCAACGCCGGCGACGGCACGCACATGCACCCCACGCAGGCGCTGCTGGACGCCTACACGATCCGCCGCCACCTCGCGGGGCGCGGCGGTGGGCTGCGGCGTGGCGGCGACGACGGCGTCGGCGCGGACCTGGCGGGCCTCAAGGTCGCGATCGTGGGCGACGTCCTCCACTCGCGCGTCGCGCGCGCCAACGTGCGGCTGCTGCGGACCCTGGGTGCCGAGGTGACCCTGGTCGCGCCGCCCACGCTGCTGCCCGTCGGGGTCGAGACGTGGCCGTGCCGCACCTCGTACGACCTGGACACCACGCTCGCCGACTGGCAGCCCGACGCCGTGATGATGCTGCGGGTGCAGCGCGAGCGGATGTCGGGCGGCGCGGGCGCGTTCTTCCCGAGCCCGCTGGAGTACACGCGCTACTTCGGGCTCGACGCCCGCCGCACGGCGCTGCTGCCGGCGCACTCGATCGTCATGCACCCCGGTCCGATGAACCGCGGCCTGGAGATCTCCGCCGAGGCGGCGGACTCCGAGCGCGCCGTGATCGTCGAGCAGGTCGCCAACGGGGTCGCCGTGCGCATGGCCGCCCTGTACCTCCTGCTGTCCGGCTCCACCTCGTCCGCCACCGAAGGGACCGCCCTGTGACCACCACCTACGTGCTGCGCGGAGCGCGACCCCTCGGCGGCGACGCCGCGGACGTCGTCCTGTCCGACGGCGTGATCACCCAGGTCGCGGCTCCCGGGACGGCCGTCGTGCCCGAGGGCGCCGACGTCGTGGAGATCGCCGCCGACGGCCACGTGCTGCTCCCCGGCCTGGTCGACCTGCACACGCACCTGCGCGAGCCGGGACGCGAGGACGCCGAGACGGTGGCGTCGGGCACCCGCGCCGCTGCGGCGGGCGGCTTCACCGCCGTGCACGCGATGGCGAACACGTCGCCGGTCGCCGACACCGCGGGCGTCGTCGAGCAGGTCTGGCGGCTGGGCCAGGAGGCCGGCTGGGTCGACGTGCACCCCGTCGGCGCGGTGACCGTCGGTCTCGGCGGCGAGCGCCTCGCGGAGCTGGGCGCGATGGCCGACTCGGCCGCGCGCGTCCGCGTCTTCTCGGACGACGGCAAGTGCGTGCACGACCCGATCCTCATGCGCCGCGCGCTGGAGTACGTCAAGTCGTTCGGCGGCGTCGTCGCGCAGCACGCCCAGGAGCCCCGCCTCACCGAGGGCGCCCAGATGAACGAGGGCGTCGTGTCCGCCGAGATCGGCCTGGCCGGCTGGCCGGCCGTGGCGGAGGAGGCGATCATCGCCCGCGACGTGCTGCTCGCCGAGCACGTCGGGTCGCGCCTGCACGTGTGCCACCTGTCGACGGCGGGCTCGGTCGAGATCGTCCGGTGGGCCAAGGGCCGCGGGATCGACGTCACCGCCGAGGTCACGCCGCACCACCTCATCCTCACGGACGACCTCGCGCGCAGCTACGACCCGACCTACAAGGTGAACCCGCCGCTGCGCACGGCCGCGGACGTCGAGGCGGTGCGCGCCGGCCTGGCCGACGGCACGATCGACATCGTCGCGACCGACCACGCCCCGCACACCCGCGAGGACAAGGACTGCGAGTGGGGTGCCGCCGCGTTCGGGATGACGGGACTGGAGACCGCGCTGTCGGTCGTCCAGGCCACCATGGTCGACACGGGCCGGATGACCTGGGCCGACGTCGCGCGCGTGCTGTCCGCCAACCCGGCTCGCATCGGGCGGATCGACACCACCCAAGGACGCCCGATTGCCGTGGGCGAGCCGGCGAACCTCACCCTGGTGGACCCGGCCGCGACCCGCACCGTCGACGGCGCGGCCCAGGCCACCGCGAGCGGCAACACGCCCTTCGCGGGGCGCGACCTGCCCGGCCGCGTCGTGGCGACCTTCCTGCGCGGGCGCGCGACCGTGCTGGACGGAGCACCCGTGGCCCCCGTCGGCGCCGGTGGTCGGGGAGGGGCGCGATGAACCTCCCCCTGCCCGTCGCCGTCGGGATCTGGGTCGTCGTCGGCGTCCTGCTGCTCCTGGTGGTCCTCACCGGGCGGCGACGCCTCGCGGCCCGCACCCGCGACACCGTCCCCGTGCCCCCCGTCGCCCCCGAAGACCTCGGCACGCTGCGGCTGGGGCCGCTCGAGGCCACGTACGTGTCCTCCACCCTCGCGGGCGACTGGCTCGCCCGCGTCGGCGCGCACCACCTCGGCGACCGCTCCGTCGCGCACGTCTCCGTGCACGACGCCGGCGTGCTGATCGAGCGCGACGGCGCTCCCGACGTGTTCGCCCCGGTCGCCGCGCTGCGCGGCGTCGGGCTCGCCCCCGGCATGGCCGGCAAGTACGTCGGCGCCGACGGCCTGGTCGTCGTCACCTGGGAGGACCCGGCCGCCGACGGCGTGCCCGCGGTCGCCCTGGACACCGGCCTGCGCACGCGCCACGAGCCCGACCGCTCCCGCCTGGTCGACGCCGTGCGCCACCTCATGACCTCCGCCCCCGCACCGAAGGACGAGCAGTGACCACCAGCTCCCTCACCAGCCCCACGACGAGCCCTGACACGGCCGGCGCGGCACACGCGGCCCTCCTCGTGCTCGAGGACGGCACCGTCGCCCGCGGACGTGCCTACGGCGCCCGGGGCGCCACCTTCGGCGAGATCGTCTTCTCCACCGGCATGACCGGGTACCAGGAGACCCTCACCGACCCGTCCTACCACCGGCAGATCGTCGTGATGACGGCCCCGCACGTGGGGAACACCGGCATCAACGACGAGGACCCGGAGTCCGGCAAGATCTGGGTCTCCGGGTACGTCCTGCGCGACCCCGCCCGCCGGGTGTCGTCCTGGCGCGCGGACCGGTCCCTGGAGGACGAGCTCGCCGCCCAGGGCGTCGTCGGGATCAGCGACGTCGACACCCGCAAGCTCACCCGCCACCTGCGCGAGCTCGGCGTCATGCGCGCCGGTGTCTTCTCCGGCGACGCCCTCGTGCGCGAGGGGGTCGGCGGCGCGAGGATCGAGCGCCCGGTCGCCGAGCTCGTCGCCGAGGTGCAGGCCTCGCCGGCGATGGCCGGCGCCAACCTCGCCCCCGAGGTCACGACCCGCGAGGCGTACGTCGTCGAGCCGGCCGGCGAGTTCGCGGGCCGGTCCCCGGTCGCGACCGTCGTCGCCGTCGACCTGGGCATCAAGGCGATGACGCCCGCCCGCCTGGCCGAGCGTGGCGTGCGCGTGCACGTGGTGCCGCAGTCCGCGACGATCGCGGACGTCGAGGCGCTGCTGCCCGCCGACGGGTCGCCCGCCGGCGTGTTCTTCTCCAACGGCCCGGGCGACCCGTCGTCGGCCACCCACGAGATCGAGCTGCTGCGCGACGTCCTGGACCGGGGCATCCCGTTCTTCGGCATCTGCTTCGGCAACCAGCTGCTGGGCCGCGCCCTCGGCTACGGCACCTACAAGCTCGGGTACGGCCACCGCGGCATCAACCAGCCCGTCATGGACCGCACGACCAGCAAGGTCGAGGTCACGGCGCACAACCACGGGTTCGCCGTGGACGCGCCCGTCGACGCCGTGAGCACCGCCCCGCACGACGCGGAGCGCACCGACGGTCGCACCTACGGCCGCGTGATCGTCTCGCACGTGGGACTCAACGACCAGGTGGTCGAGGGGCTCACCGCGCTCGACGTGCCCGCCTTCTCCGTCCAGTACCACCCCGAGGCCGCTGCCGGACCGCACGACAGCGCCTACCTCTTCGACCGCTTCGTGGAGCTCATGACCACGCGTCGGCCCGTGACCGTCCCCGCCGCCACGCTGGCCGCACTGAAGGAGAACTGATGCCCCGCCGTTCCGACCTCTCCTCCGTCCTGGTCATCGGCTCCGGCCCGATCGTCATCGGCCAGGCCTGCGAGTTCGACTACTCGGGCACCCAGGCCTGCCGCGTGCTCAAGGAGGAGGGCCTGCGCGTCGTCCTCGTGAACTCGAACCCCGCGACGATCATGACCGACCCGGAGTTCGCCGACGCCACCTACGTCGAGCCGATCACCACCGAGGTCCTCACCTCCATCATCGCCAAGGAGCGCCCCGACGCGCTGCTGCCCACCCTCGGCGGGCAGACGGCGCTCAACGCCGCGATCGCCCTCGACGAGGCCGGCGTCCTCGAGCAGTACGACGTCGAGCTCATCGGCGCCAACATCCCCGCCATCCAGAAGGGCGAGGACCGCCAGCAGTTCAAGGACGTCGTCGCCAAGTGCGGCGGCGAGTCCGCCCGCTCCGTCATCGTGCACACCGTCGATGAGGCGGTGGCCGCCGCCGGCGACCTCGGCTACCCCATGGTCGTCCGCCCGTCGTTCACGATGGGCGGCCTGGGCTCCGGGTTCGCGTACGACGAGACCGAGCTGCGCCGCATCGTCGGCCAGGGCCTGCACTACTCGCCGACCACCGAGGTGCTCCTCGAGGAGTCCATCCTCGGCTGGAAGGAGTACGAGCTCGAGCTCATGCGCGACAAGGACGACAACGTCGTGGTCGTCTGCTCGATCGAGAACGTCGACCCCGTCGGCGTGCACACCGGCGACTCGGTGACCGTCGCCCCCGCGATGACGCTCACCGACCGCGAGTACCAGAAGCTGCGCGACATCGGCATCGCCGTCATCCGTGAGGTCGGCGTCGACACCGGGGGCTGCAACATCCAGTTCGCCGTCGACCCCGAGACCGGGCGCATCATCGTCATCGAGATGAACCCGCGCGTGTCGCGGTCCTCCGCCCTGGCCTCGAAGGCCACCGGCTTCCCGATCGCGAAGATCGCGGCCAAGCTCGCCGTCGGCTACACGCTCGACGAGATCCCGAACGACATCACGCGCGTCACGCCGGCCAGCTTCGAGCCCACGCTCGACTACGTGGTCGTCAAGGTGCCTCGGTTCGCGTTCGAGAAGTTCCCCGCCGCCGACCCGACGCTGACCACCACCATGAAGTCGGTCGGCGAGGCGATGGCCCTCGGGCGCAACTTCACCGAGGCCCTCGGCAAGGCCCTGCGCTCCATCGACAAGGGCGGGGTCGCGTTCCACTGGGACGGCCACGCGCCCTCCGGCGCCGACCTCGACCAGCTCCTCGCCGAGATCCGCCGGCCCACCGAGCACCGCATGGTCGGCGTGCAGCAGGCGCTGCGCGCCGTCGTCGCCGGGCACACGACCCTCGAGGCCGTGTTCGACGCCACCAAGATCGACCCCTGGTTCCTCGACCAGATCCTGCTGATGAACGAGGTCGCGGCGGAGGTCGCGGCCAGCACCACCCTCACCGAGGAGGTGCTGCGCCGCGCCAAGCGTCACGGCCTGTCCGACGTGCAGGTCGCCCGCCTGCGCGGCATGGGAGCGTCGGGGGAGGCCACGGTCCGCGAGGTGCGTCGCGCCCTCGGGGTGCGGCCGGTGTACAAGACGGTCGACACCTGCGCCGCCGAGTTCGCCGCGCGCACGCCCTACCACTACTCGTCCTACGACGAGGAGACCGAGGTGGCCCCTCGCGAGCGCGAGGCCGTCATCATCCTGGGCTCCGGTCCGAACCGGATCGGGCAGGGCATCGAGTTCGACTACTCGTGCGTGCACGCCGCCCTGACCCTCTCGGAGCGCTACGAGACCATCATGGTCAACTGCAACCCGGAGACGGTCTCGACCGACTACGACACCTCGGACCGCCTCTACTTCGAGCCCCTCACGTTCGAGGACGTCCTCGAGGTGTACGAGGCCGAGCTCGCCGCAGGCCCCGTCAAGGGTGTCATCGTGCAGCTCGGCGGCCAGACGCCGCTCGCCCTCGCGCAGCGTCTCGCCGACGCCGGCGTGCCGATCCTCGGCACCTCGCCCGAGGCGATCGACGCCGCGGAGGACCGCGGCATCTTCGGTCAGGTCCTGCTGGACGCCGGCCTGCCCGCCCCGGCGTTCGGCACCGCGCGGTCGCTGGGTCAGGCCCGCGAGGTCGCCGAGACCATCGGCTACCCGGTCCTCGTGCGCCCCTCGTACGTGCTGGGCGGGCGCGGCATGGAGATCGTGTACTCGGTCGAGCAGCTGACGGAGTACGTCGAGCGGGCGCTGGCGGCCGCCGCCGCGGACGAGCGCACGGCGGGTGGTCTGCTGCCCGCGCCGCTGCTGATCGACCGCTTCCTGGACGACGCGATGGAGATCGACGTCGACGCCCTGTTCGACGGCGAGGAGATGTTCCTCGGTGGCGTCATGGAGCACATCGAGGAGGCCGGCATCCACTCGGGCGACTCCGCCTGCGTGCTGCCGCCGGTGTCGCTGTCGACCTCCGAGATCGAGCGGATCCGCCGGTCGACCGAGGCGATCGCCCGGGGCGTCGGGGTGCGCGGCCTGCTCAACGTGCAGTACGCGCTGGTGTCCGACGTGCTGTACGTGCTCGAGGCGAACCCGCGCGCGTCGCGCACCGTGCCCTTCGTCTCGAAGGCCACGGGCACGTCGCTCGCCAAGGCCGCGGCGCGGGTGATGGTCGGCGAGTCGATCGCGAGCCTGCGGGCCGAGGGCGTGCTGCCCGCCGAGGGCGACGGCGGCACGCTGGACCTGGGTGCCCCGCTGGCCGTCAAGGAGGCGGTCCTGCCGTTCAAGCGGTTCCGCACCGCCGAGGGCCAGGTCGTCGACACGGTGCTCGGCCCGGAGATGCGCTCCACGGGCGAGGTCATGGGCTTCGACAAGGACTTCCCCCACGCCTTCGCGAAGTCGCAGGCCGCGGCGTTCGGTGGTCTGCCCACCGCCGGCCGGGTGTTCGTGTCGGTCGCGGACCGCGACAAGCGCTCGATCGTGTTCCCGGTCAAGCGCCTCGCGGAGCTGGGCTTCGAGGTGCTGGCGACCTCCGGCACCGCCCAGGTGCTGCGCCGCAACGGCATCGGCAGCACGGTGGTGCGCAAGTTCTCCGACGGCCGCGGGGCCGACGGCGAGCCGACGATCGTCGACCTGATCAGCGACGGCGAGGTGGACCTCGTGGTGAACTCGCCGTCGGGCCAGGGCGCGCGCGCCGACGGCTACGAGATCCGCGCGGCCACGACCGCGGCGGACAAGCCGATGATCACCACCGTGGACCAGCTCGCCGCGGCGGTGCAGGGGATCGAGGCGGTCCGCGGCGGCCCGTTCGACGTCGCCAGCCTGCAGGAGCACACGGCCGCCACGGTGGCTCGGCTCGCGGGCGAGGACGTCGTGGCGGGGGTGCCGGCGTGACCGCGGCCACCGCGCCGTTCGGCGCGCGTCTCGCGGCGGCGATGGACGCCCACGGGCCGCTGTGCGTGGGCATCGACCCGCACGCCTCCCTGCTCGACGCCTGGGGTCTGGGCGACGACGCCGCGGGGGTCCGGGAGTTCGGGCTCCGGGTGGTCGACGCCCTCGGCGGGCGCGTGGCGGCGTTCAAGCCGCAGGCCGCGTTCTTCGAACGGCACGGGTCTGCCGGCGTCGCCGCGCTGGAGGACGTGATCGCCGCGGCGCGTGCCGTGGACACCCTGACGATCGTCGACGCCAAGCGCGGGGACATCGGCTCGACCATGGCCGCGTACGCGGACGCGTTCCTGGCGGACGGCTCGCCCCTGGCCGGGGACGCCGTCACGGTGTCGCCGTACCTGGGGTTCGGCTCGCTCGCGCCGGCGGCCGAGCTGGCCGCCCGTACGGGCCGCGGGATCTTCGTGCTGTGCCTCACCTCGAACAAGGAGGGCCACGAGGTGCAGCACGCCGTCGGCCCGGACGGGGTGAGCGTCGCCGCCTCGATCGCGGCGCAGGCCGCGGTGCTCAACTCCGGCGCGGTGGCCGAGGGGCTGCCGATGGGTTCGGTCGGGCTCGTCGTCGGTGCCACCGTCGGGGACGCCGCCCGGGAGACCGGGACCGACCTCGTGGCGGTCCACGGCCCGCTGCTCGCGCCCGGGGTGGGTGCGCAGGGGGCAGGGGCGCGCGAGCTCGCCACGGCCTTCGGCCCCGCGCGCCGGCACGTGCTGGCGTCCTCCTCCCGGGGCGTGCTCGCCGCCGGACCCGACCCGGAGGGGCTGCGTGCCGCGGCAGCCACCGCGGTCGACGACGCACGGGCGGCCTTGCGCGGCTGACGCCCGCTCACGCACCGACGGCCAGGGCCGCACCTCCTCGGGTGCGGCCCTGGCCGTCGTCGTGCCGTCGTCGTCAGGACGGCGCGTCGAGCCGCCAGACGGACACGTGCCGCTCGCTCTCGGCGGTGAACGGCGTGCCGTCCCAGTCCTCCCAGCGGCTGACGAGCCGCATCCCCGCGATCCGTGCCATGAGGTCGAGCTCGGCCGGCCAGACGTACCGGAAGGGGATCGACCGGAACCGGCCCGTGCCCGCCGGTCCGACCCGCACGTGGTTCGACGTGAACTGCTGCGTGGCGGTGTCGATCCGGTCGAAGCCCACGTACCCGCCGTCGTCGTCGGGCGCGACGGCGAAGGGCACGGTGTCCTGGCCGGGCGGCATGCGGCGCAGGGGCGGGACGCCGACCTCGACGACGAAGTGGCCTCCGGGCCGCAGGTGGGCGGCCGCGTTCCGGAAGCAGTCCACCTGGCCGTCCTGCGTGGTGACGTTCCCGATCGTGTTGAACACGAGGTAGGCGAGGGCGTACTCGCCCGGCACCCGGGCTCGGGTCATGTCCCCGACGGTCACGGCGACCCGGTCCCCGCCGGGCTTGTCCACGACGCGTGCGGCCATCGCACGGGACAGCTCGATGCCGTGCACGGGCACGCCTCGCAGCGCGAGGGGAGCGGCGACCCGGCCGGTGCCGACGGCGAGCTCGAGGGCCGCGCCGTCGCCCGCGAGCCGCGCGAGGACGTCCACGGTGCGCTCGACGACGCCGGCGTCGAACTCGGCGTCGGCGGAGGCGTCGTAGGCGGCCGCGACGCTCTCGGGGAACCACCCGTCGCGGGGGTCGTCGGGGCGCGGGGCGACGGGCCCGCCGGACGGTACGGGATCGGTCGGCATGGGTGTGACGGTAGGGGGCGGCGTGCGCCTGTGACGACCGAATTCCTCCCGAGCACGCCACCTGCGGAGATATCCTGACCCGTATGCCGCTTTCCTCCCGGTCGGCGGGCGGGACGGGACCCTCTACGGATTGCCGCCTTCGCAGGTCGTGGCTACTTTCGATGGAGCAGTTCCCTCATCAGCGGCTCGACAGAGTAGGTGACTTGCGTGGCTCTCCCCCCTCTCACCCCGGAACAGCGTGCAGCGGCCCTCGAGAAGGCGGCCGAGGCTCGGCGCGTCCGTGCCGAGATCAAGAACCGGTTGAAGTACTCCCAGGGCTCCCTCAAGGACGTGATCGAGCGGGGGCAGAAGGACGACGTCGTGGGCAAGCTCAAGGTCGTCTCGCTGCTCGAGTCGCTGCCCGGGGTCGGTAAGGTGAAGGCCCGGGCGATCATGGAGGAGATCGGGATCGCCGAGACCCGCCGGGTCCGTGGCCTCGGGCCGCACCAGGCTTCGGCGCTCATCGAGAGGTTTGGCTGACATTTCCGCACCACCCGCCGGCAGTCCGGCACCGCACCAGGCCTCCCAGCCTGTTCCCGAGGCCGCTCCCGGCACCGCGCACGCAGGAGCGACGCCGGCTCGCCTGACCGTGCTCGCCGGGCCCACCGCCGTGGGCAAGGGCACGGTCTCGGCAGACATCCGCGCGCGCTACCCCCAGGTGTGGCTGTCGGTGTCGGCGACGACACGTCCGCCGCGCCCGGGGGAGGTGCACGGCGTGCACTATCTCTTCGTCTCGCCCGAGGAGTTCGACCGGATGGTCGCCGAGGGGCAGATGCTCGAGTGGGCCGTCGTGCACGGCCGCAACCGGTACGGCACCCCTCGGGGGCCGGTCGAGCAGCACCTGGCGGCGGGCGTGCCGACGCTCCTGGAGATCGACCTGCAGGGGGCGCGGCAGGTGCGCGAGTCGATGCCGGAGGCGCACTTCGTGTTCCTGTCGCCGCCGAGCTTCGACGAGCTGGTGCGCCGCCTCGTCGGGCGTGGGACCGAGGACGCGGAGGAGCGTGAGCGCCGGTTGCGCACCGCACGGACCGAGCTGGCCGCGGAGGCGGAGTTCGACGTGACGATCGTCAACGACGACGTCACGCACGCCACCGACGAGCTGGCGCGCGTGATGGGCGTGACGTCGGCGGCGCCACAGGTCACGCGGTGATCGCGGGTAGGATGGACCGCTGAACCCCGCCCGTCCCTGAACTGTCTGGAGTGTGACCCATGGCCGGAACCGTGGCCCAGCCCATCGGCATCACCGACCCGCCCATCGACGAGCTGCTCGAGCGCACCGACTCGAAGTACGGCCTGGTGCTGTACGCGTCGCAGCGCGCCCGTCAGATCAACGCCTACTACTCGCAGCTCAACGAGGGCCTGCTGGAGAACGTGGGCCCGCTGGTCGAGACCCGCAACCAGGAGAAGCCGCTCTCCATCGCGATGCGCGAGATCAACGAGGGCCTGCTCGTCTCGACCCCGGTCGAGGAGAAGCCCGAGGGCGCTGCGGAGCCCGTCGCCGAGCCTGGCGACGAGATCACCTTCTGACGCGCGCCGCCGGTCGACGACGGTCGCGACGGGGTAGTCCGCGATGAGGATCCTGCTGGGCGTCAGCGGCGGCATCGCCGCGTACAAGGCGGTGCTGCTGCTGCGGCTGCTGCGGGAGGAGGGCCACGCGGTCCGGGTCATCCCGACCGCGTCGGCCCTTCGTTTCGTGGGTGCGCCGACGTTCGAGGCGCTGTCGGGCGAGCCCGTGACCGGTGAGGTGTTCGAGGACGTCGCGCACGTGCCGCACGTCGCGCTCGGGCAGGGCGCCGACCTCGTGGTCGTGGCCCCTGCCACGGCGGACCTGCTGGCGCGGGCCGCGGCCGGGCGTGCGGACGACCTCCTGACCTCGACGCTGCTCACCGCACGCTGCCCGGTCGTGATGGCGCCCGCCATGCACACCGAGATGTGGGAGCACCCTGCCACGCAGGCGAACGTCGCCACCCTGCGCGCGCGGGGCGTCGTCGTGATCGACCCGGCCAGCGGCCGCCTCACGGGCGCGGACACCGGGCCTGGGCGCCTCCCGGAGCCCGAGGAGATCGCCCGTGTCGCCCTGCAGTCGGTGCCGACGCCCGGCGCCGCGGTGCCTCGGGCCGGCGCGGGCGACCTCGCGGGCCGTCGCGTCGTCGTGTCCGCCGGGGGCACCCGGGAGCCCATCGACCCGGTGCGGTTCATCGGCAACCGCTCCAGCGGCCGCCAGGGCGCCGCGCTCGCCGAGGCGGCTCGCGCCCGCGGCGCCGCGGTGACGCTGGTCGCGGCGAACCTCGACGACGACGTGACCGCCGCCGCCCGTGCGGCCGGGGTGGTGGTCGTCCCGGTGGAGACCACGGCCGAGCTGCGCGACGCCGTCCGGGCCGGTGCCGAGGACGCCGACGTCGTCGTGATGGCCGCGGCCGTCGCGGACTTCCGCCCCGCGGAGGTGCCCTCCGCCAAGATCAAGAAGGTCCCCGGTTCCGGCCCTGCGCCGATCTCCCTCGTCGAGAACCCGGACGTGCTCGCCGAGCTCGCGCGGGACCGGCTGCGGCCGGGTCAGCTCGTGGTCGGGTTCGCGGCCGAGACGGGCGACGCGGACGGCTCGGTCCTCGAGCACGGCCGGAGCAAGGCACGCCGCAAGGGTGCCGACCTCCTCGCGGTGAACGCGGTGGGCGGCGGTCGGGGGTTCGGCGCGGCCACGAACGAGGTGACGATCCTCGACGGGCACGGCGAGGCGGTGGCCGAGGCGTCCGGGTCGAAGCGTGAGGTCGCCGACGCGATCTGGGACACCGTGATGAAGGCCTTGCCCAGCATCTGAGATCTTCCCGCGATGTGAGATGTCGGGCGCTGGGGTAGCCCTGGCGGAGGGTCCGGTGCCCGTAGGCTGTGCGGCATGACCGATGCGCTGCGCCTCTTCACGTCCGAGTCCGTGACCGAGGGACACCCGGACAAGGTGTGCGACCAGATCTCCGACGCGATCCTGGACGCGTTGCTCGCCCAGGACCCGCACTCGCGCGTGGCCGTGGAGACCATGGTGACCACGGGCCTGGTGCACGTGGCGGGCGAGGTCACCACGGACGCGTACGTCGAGATCCCGCAGATCGTGCGCGAGGTGGTGCGGCGTATCGGCTACACCTCGTCGGCGATCGGCTTCGACGGCGACTCGTGCGGGGTGTCGGTGTCCATCGGGCAGCAGTCCCCGGACATCGCGCAGGGCGTCGACAAGAGCCTCGAGGAGCGGGACGACTCCTCGGGCCCGGGCCACGACCACGACCCCCTCGACGCGCAGGGTGCGGGTGACCAGGGCCTGATGTTCGGCTACGCCTCCGACGAGACGCCGGCACTGATGCCGCTGCCCATCTGGACGTCGCACCGCCTGGCGGAGCGGCTCGCCGCCGTCCGCCGGTCGGGGGAGCTGCCCGGGCTGCGCCCCGACGGCAAGACGCAGGTGACGATCGCGTACGACGGCGACCGGCCGGTGCGGGTCGACACCGTGGTGCTGTCCACGCAGCACGACGCGGACATCGTGCAGGAGAAGCTGCAGCGCGAGGTGGCCGACCGGGTGATTGCCCCCGTGCTCGCTCAGGTGGCCGCGGAGACCGGCATCGAGACGGCGGGCGCGCGCCTCATCGTCAACCCCACGGGCAAGTTCGTGGTGGGTGGCCCGCAGGGCGACGCGGGGCTGACGGGCCGCAAGATCATCGTCGACACCTATGGCGGCATGGCCCGGCACGGTGGTGGCGCGTTCTCCGGCAAGGACCCGTCGAAGGTCGACCGGTCCGCGGCGTACGCGATGCGCTGGGTGGCCAAGAACGTGGTGGCGGCCGGGCTGGCACGCCGGTGCGAGGTGCAGGTCGCGTACGCGATCGGCAAGGCGCACCCCGTCGGGCTGTACGTCGAGACGTTCGGGACCGAGACCGTGCCGGTGGAGCGCATCTCCGCCGCGATCGACACGGTCTTCGACCTGCGCCCGGCCGCGATCATCCGCGACCTCGACCTGCTGCGCCCGGTGTACGCCGCCACCGCCGCCTACGGGCACTTCGGCCGCGACCTGCCCGGGTTCACCTGGGAGCGCACCGACCGCGTGGACGCCCTGCGCGCCGCCGTCTGACAGCCGTGCGACACCCGTCCGGGCTCCGTCGCCCGCGGCGTCGGCAGCGCGTGATGGGATGACCCCGTGAGCGACACCCCCGAGCCCGAGCAGCCTGCGCTGCTCGGGCTCGACGACGTCCCGGCCCCTCGCACCTCAGGGGGGAACGGCAGCGGTCAGCCTGACAAGCCCGGCAGGCGTGGCAAGGCAGGCAAGGGCGGGGGCAGGGCGGCGCTGGGCGTGACACCCGTCGCCGCGGAGCTCCCGGTGGCCCGCGTCGTGCTCGACCTGCAGCCTGCCCACCTGGACCGCCCCTACGACTACCTCGTGCCCGCGCCCATGGCGGACGACGCCCGGCCCGGCGTGCGCGTGCGGGCCCGGTTCGGGCCCCAGGAGGTGGCGGGCTACGTCGTCGAGCGTCGGGAGACGTCGGACCACGAGGGCCGTCTCGTGCCGCTGCGCCGCGTGGTGTCGGGGGACCCGGTGCTGTCGGAGCCGGTGCTGCGTCTGGCCCGGGCGGTCGCCGACCGGTATGCCGGCACCCTGGCGGACGTGCTGCGACTCGCCGTGCCGCCGCGGCACGCCCGGGTCGAGAAGGAGGTGCTCGCCGGGCTCGCGGCGGGGCGCGCGTCTGCGGAGCCGGCCGCTGGCCCGGCGGACCTCGCGCACCCGCCGGACGAGGCGGAGGAGGCGGAGGAGGCAGGGGAGGCGGACGAGGCGGGCGGGGCCGCTGGCGTGGACGGTGCGGGCGGCCTCCCTGGCGCGACCGTCGCGGTACCGGCGCCCGCGACCCCCGTCGTGGCGGGCCCGACGACCGCGTGGGCGTCCTACCGGGGCGGGGAGGCCTTCTGCCGGCACCTGCTGGCCGGGGAGGCGCCACGAGCCGTCTGGACCCCTCTGCCGGGCCTCGCGCCCCCCTCGGGCGACGGGCCCGCGCACGTGCCGCACTGGGCCGCCGCCGTGGCGCAGGCGGCACGGGCCACCGTCGCGGGCGGACGCCGGGTCCTGGTCGTCCTCCCGGACGCCCGCGACGTGGAGCGCACCGTCGCGGCCCTGACCGCCGAGGGGATCGGCGACGTGGTCCGGCTCCTGGCCGACGACGGGCCCGCTCCCCGCTACCGCGCGTTCCTGCGCGCACGGCACGGGCTGGCGGACGTCGTGGTCGGGACCCGGGCCGCGATGTTCGCCCCCGTGCCCGATCTCGGGCTCGTGGTGCTGTGGGGCGACGGGGAGGACACCCTCGCCGAGCCGCACGCGCCCTACCCCCACGCCCGCGACGTGCTCGCGCTGCGCAGCGACCTCGAGGACGCTGCGTACCTGCTCGCGTCGCCAGGCCGCACCGTCCAGGCGCAGGCCCTCCTGGCCTCCGGCTGGGCGCGCGAGATCGCCGCCCCCCGTGACGTCCTGCGGGCCCGCGCCCCCCGCGTCCGGGCCCTGACGTCCGTCGAGCTCGCCGCCGAGGGACCGGGCGCCGTCGCCCGCCTCCCCACCGCCGCGTGGCGCGCTGCCCGTGACGGCCTCACGCGCGGCCCCGTCCTCGTGCAGGTGCCCCGCACCGGCTACCTGCCCGTCGTCGCGTGCGCGCGCTGCCGCACGGCCGCCCGCTGCGCCGCGTGCCACGGCCCCCTCGGCATGCCCCGCCACGGGTCCGCGCCACAGTGCTCCTGGTGCGGCCGCCTCGCCGGCGGCTGGCGCTGCGACGAGTGCGGCGACACCCGCGTGCGGGCGGTACGGGTCGGCTCCGACCGGACCGCCGAGGAGCTCGGCCGCGCGTTCCCGGGCACCACCGTGCGGGTGTCCGCCTCCAACGCGCCCACGGGCGTGCTGGACCGGGTCGGTCCCGAGGCGGCGCTCGTCGTCGCCACCCCCGGGGCCGAGCCCGTCGCCGACGGCGGCTACGCCGCCGCCCTCCTCCTGGACGCCGCCGTCTCCACCGCCGGCACCGGCCTCGCCACCGCCACCGAGGCCGTGCACCGCTGGCTCGCCGCGGCAGCGCTCGTCCACCCCGCCCACGCCGGGGGACAGGTCCTCCTCGTCGGCGACGCCGCCCCCACCCCGACCGGCGCGCTCGTGCGCTACGACCCCGCAGGCCTCGCGGACCGGGAGCTCACCGAGCGCCGCGAGCTCGCCCTACCGCCCGCCGTCCGCGTCGCCGCCGTCACCGGCGACCGCGGCGCCGTCGACGCCCTCGTCAGCCGGGTCGCCCTCGCCGGCCCCGACACCGTCCTCGGTCCCGTCGAGCTGCCCGACGCCCCGGACCCCCGCCGCGGCAACACCCTCGAACCCCAGGTGCGCACCGTGCTGCGCGTCCCCCTCGCCCAGGGCGCCGACCTCGCCACCCAGCTGCGTGCTTCCCTGGCGGTGCGCTCCGCCCGCCGCGAGGGCGGCAGCGTGCGCGTGCAGGTCGACCCCAAGGAGATGCTCTGACATGACCGACGACACCCCCGCCCCCTCCGCGCCGCCCGTCGACACGCCGCCCATCGACACCGTCGTGCTCGACTTCGGCAACGTGCTGGTCGGCTGGGACCCGTACGGCGCGTTCCCCGCACGGTCCCGCACCGAGGTCGACGCATGGATGGCAGAGATCGACTTCCCCGCCTTCAACCTCGCCCAGGACGCCGGCCGCACCTGGTCCGACGCCCGCGCCACCCTCGCCGACCGACCCCACCTGCTGCCCCTGCTCGACGAGTACGTCGAGCACTTCGCCGCCACCCTCACCGGACCGGTCCCCGGCTCCGCCGCCCTCGTCGACGAGCTCGACGCCGCCGGCATCCGCCTCCTCGGCCTCACCAACTGGTCCGCCGAGCTGTTCAGGCACGCCGCCCCCGCGGCACCCGCCACCCGGCGCATGCAGCACGTCGTCGTCTCCGGCCGGGTGGGGCTCGCCAAGCCCGACCCCGCGATCTTCCACCACCTCGCCGCCACCCACGACGTCGACCCCGCCCGGACCGTGTTCGTCGACGACAGCCCCGCCAACGTCGCCACCGCAGACCGCCTGGGATACCGCACCGTCCGTTTCACCGACACCCCCGCGCTGCGCGCCGCCCTGCGCGACCTCGGGCTGCCCGTGCACGCCTAGACCGGCCAGTCCCTCCCGGGGGCCTCCTCCGGCGCCCGCAGCCCCACGCAGTCCCACCGCCAGAACGGGTCCGCGTACACCAGCGCCCCCGTCATCCACCCCTCGTGGCGCTCGCGGACCAGCACCTGGAACGCCGCCGCCGGGATCCGCTCCGACGGGGGCCGGAACCCTCGCTCACCGCCCGGCACGAACCCGAACCGGGGATAGAACCCCGGATGCCCCTCCAGGAACACCAACGGCTCCGGCCGGCCCGCCGTCCGGTCCAGCGCATGCCGCACCAGCGCCGAGCCCACACCCCCACCCTGCGCCCCCGGGGACACCGCGAGCGGGCTCAGCACCAGCACGTCCACCAGCCGCCGCGGGGCGTCCAGCCACGACCCCGTCAGGAGCACGTGCCCCACCACCTGCCCATCACGCTCCGCCACGAACGACAGGTCGCGCCACGCGAGGGACTCCCGCAACGCCCGCACCAGACGGACCACGCGCGCTCCCTCGTCGCCGAACGCCTCCCGCACCACCGCCTCCACCGCCGGCACGTCCGCAGCACGCTCCGCACGCAGGACGACGCCGTCCGGCACGCCCCCGCCGCCTGAGCCGCCCGCACCGTGCTCCTCGTGCCCCTCGCGCCCCTCGTCACCCGTCATGCCACGCACGCTAGGGCCCCTGGCGCTCGCGGACGCAGCACATTCGCGCACGACTACGATCGGGTGGTGCGCCTGCTCTTCGCCGGAACCCCCGAACCCGCCGTCCCGTCCCTGCGTGCCCTCCTGGGTTCCCGCCACGAGGTCGTCGCCGTCCTGACCCGCGCCGACGCGCCCGCCGGCCGCGGACGCCGCCTGGTGCCGAGCCCCGTCCGGCTGGCCGCCGAGGACGCCGGCGTGCCCGTCCTCACCGACCGCCCCCGCGGCGAGGAGTTCCTCGCCCGGCTGCGCGAGCTCGACGTCGACGCCGCCCCCGTCGTCGCCTACGGGCACCTCCTGCGCCCCGACGTCCTCGCGGTGCCCCGCCTCGGCTGGGTGAACCTGCACTTCTCGGTGCTGCCCGCCTGGCGGGGCGCCGCCCCCGTGCAGCACGCCGTCCTCGCGGGCGACGAGGTCACCGGCGCCACCACGTTCCTCCTCGACGAGGGCATGGACACCGGCCCCGTCCTCGGCACCACGACCGAGACCATCCGCCCGCGCGACACGTCAGGCGACCTCCTCGGCCGCCTCGCCGCGAGCGGCGCCGAGCTCCTCGTCGCCACCCTCGACGCGCTGGAGGACGGCACCCTCGCCCCCCAGCCCCAGCCCGCCGACGGAGCCTCCCTGGCACCGAAGGTCACCACGGACGACGCATACGTCCGCTGGGACGACCCCGCCCTCGCCGTCGACCGCCGCGTCCGCGCCGTCACCCCGGCCCCGGGCGCGTGGACCACGCTGCCCTCGACCACCGGGCCCGACGCCGCCCCCGGAGCACGCCTCGGCCTCGGCCCGGTCTCCCCGCGGCCCGAGGTCACCGACCTCGCCCCAGGCGAGGTACGGGTGGGCAAGAAGGAAGTCCTGGTCGGCACCGCGACCCACGCCGTCGTGCTCGGGCTGGTGCAACCCGTGGGCAAGAAGCCCATGCCGGCAGCGGACTGGGCCCGCGGAGCCCGAGGGCTGTTCTCCGCCGACTCCGGCGCGCGACTCGGGCAGGACGCCCGATGACCGGCGAGCGACGGGGCAACGGCACCCACCGCGGCCCCGACCGAGACAACAACCGAGACACCAACCGAGACACCAAGGGCCGCCAGCGCGGCGCAGCCCGCGCACGCGGCGACGTGCACCGCAGCGCCCAGGCGCCGGGCGAGCGCCGCCGCCGCACCGACCCCGCCCGCACCGCCGCCTACGACGTCCTGCGACAGGTGGACGGCTCAGACGCCTACGCCAACCTCGTGCTGCCACCCCTCCTGCGCGAGCGCCGCATCACCGCCCGGGACGCCGCCTTCGCCACCGAGCTCGCCTACGGCACCCTCCGGCTGCGCGGCCGCTACGACGCGATCCTCGCCCGCTGCGTCTCGCGCCCCCTCGACCAGCTCGACCCCGAGGTGCTCGACGTCCTGCGCCTCGGCGCCCACCAGGTCCTCGGGATGCGCGTCCCCGCGCACGCCGCCGTCTCCGAGACGGTCGCCCTCGCCCGCGACCGCGTCGGCGCCGGACCCGCCCAGATGGTCAACGCCGTCCTGCGCGCCGTCGGCCGCACCCCCCTCGAAGACTGGCTCGCCCGCCTCACCGACGAAGCACCCGACCCCGTCACCGGACTGGCGACCACCGGCTCCCACCCCGTGTGGATCACCCGCGCCCTGCGCGAGGCTCTCGCCGGCCACGGCCGCAGCCCGGACGAGATCGGCACCCTCCTCGACGCCGACAACACGGCACCACGGGTCACCCTCGTCGCCCGCCCCGGCCTCGCCGACCCCCGCGAGCTCACGCAGCAGGCCGCTGACACCGACGTCCGGCTCGACGCCGGTCGCTGGGCACCCACCGCCCTCGTCCTCGCCGGAGGCAGCGACCCGGCCGCCCTGCCCGCCGTCGCCGACGCCCGCGCGGGAGTCCAGGACGAGGGATCACAGCTCGTCACGCTCGCGCTCGCAGCCGCACCCCTGGACGGCCCCGACGCGCGCTGGCTCGACCTGTGCGCAGGGCCCGGAGGCAAGGCCGCCCTCCTCGCCGCGCTCGCGGGCCAGCGGGGCGCCACCCTGGTCGCGAACGAGGTGGCACCGCACCGCGCACGGCTCGTGGAGCGTGCCCTGCGCGCCGTCCCGGAGGCTGTCGTGGAGCGGGTGCGCACGGGCGACGGCCGCGAGGTCGGGGCCGAGGAGCCCGCGGCGTACGACCGCGTCCTCGTCGACGCGCCGTGCACCGGCCTCGGTGCCCTGCGGCGCCGTCCCGAGTCGCGGTGGCGGCGGACCCCGGCGGACCTCGGCACCCTCACCGTGCTGCAGCGCGAGCTGCTGGCCTCCGCTCTCGACGCGGTGCGGCCCGGCGGGGTCGTGGCCTACGTGACGTGCTCGCCCCACCTGGCCGAGACCAGGCTCGTGGTCGACGACGTCCTGCGCCGTCGCGACGACGCCGAGCGCGTCGACGCCCGTGCGGTGGTGCGGCAGGCGCTCGTCCCCGGCGCGGACCTCGACCTCGGAGCCGCCGACGGCGGCGCACAGGGGCTGGACGTCCAGCTGTGGCCCCACGTGCACGGAACGGACGCGATGCACCTCACGCTGCTGCGCCGCACGCGCTGAGGACCTGCGGGGGCGCGGCGTCAGACGAGGGTGCGCTGCAGCAGCATCGTGCTCACGGACCGGCCGTGCTTGACGCCGACGTCGCGCAGCACGCCCGCCACCTCGAAGCCGAGCCGCCGGTGCAGGGGGAGCGAGCCGGCGGCGGCAGGGTCGTCCGCCACGACGGCGACGACCTGGCGCACGCCGGCCAGGGAGCAGGCGTCGAGCAGCGCGGAGAGCAGGCGCGTCCCGACGCCGCGCCCCTGGGCGGAGGGGGCGAGGTAGACGGTGTCCTCGACCGTGTAGCGGTAGGCCGCCTTCGGGCGCCAGGGGGAGACGTAGGCGTACCCGACGACCTCGCCGTCCAGCTCCGCGACGAGGAACGGCAGCCCACGCGCTGCGAGGTCGGCGAGCCGTTGCCGCCAGACCTCGACGTCCGGCGGCTGCTCGTCGAAGGTCACGGCCGTGCCGGTCACGTAGGGCTCGAGGATCGCCGCGACTACCGGGAGGTCGGCGGTCTCGGCGGGCCGGACGACGGGCCGCGCTGCGGGGGCAGGTACGGGCGACTCCCCTGCGGGGGCGGGTCCGGCGGGGGAGGGGATCGGTGGCACGGGGCGAGCGTAGTGGGTGCCGCGCCTAGGCTGGGCGCATGCCTGCGCTGATCAACCCGAGCATCCTGTCGGCCGACTTCGCGAACCTCGAGCGCGACCTGGGGGCCATCTCCACCGCCGACTACGCCCACGTCGACGTGATGGACAACCACTTCGTGCCGAACCTCACGCTGGGGTTGCCGGTCTTCGAGCGGCTCGCCCAGGTCTCGCCGGTGCCGCTCGACGCGCACCTGATGATCGCCGACCCGGACCGCTGGGCCCCCGCGTACGCGGAGGCGGGGGCGGCGTCGGTCACGTTCCACGCGGAGGCCGCGACAGCCCCGGTGCGGCTCGCGCGCGAGCTGCGACGGCTCGGGGCACGGGCCGGCGTCGCGCTGCGGCCTGCGACGCCGGTGGAGCCTTTCCTCGACCTGCTCGGCGAGATCGACATGATCCTCGTCATGACGGTGGAGCCAGGCTTCGGCGGCCAGTCCTTCATCGACGGCACGCTCCCCAAGATCCGCCGGGCGCGGCAGGCCGTGGGGGAGTCGGGGCTGGACGTCTGGATCCAGGTCGACGGGGGAGTGTCACGCGACACGATCGAGCGTGCTGCGGACGCGGGCGCCAACGTCTTCGTCGCCGGGTCGGCGGTGTACGGGGCTGACGACGTGCCGGGCGAGATCGCCGCGCTGCGGGAGCTCGCCTCCCAGCACGCGCACTGAGACCCCACGGGGGCAGGACGTGCACTCTTCGTCCTCCGATAAAAATAGTGTGCCAAGCGTCCTGAACAACCGGAACTCACCGTCCCGAGGACCGGAACCCAGCACGGAGGCCGGGGCCCCGGCGACTAGGCTGGGCGGGTGAAGACGTTCGACTCCCTGTTCGCCGAGCTGACCGAGAAGGCCTCCACCCGCCCCGCGGGGTCGGGGACCGTGGCCGAGCTGGACGCCGGCGTGCATGCGATCGGCAAGAAGATCGTGGAGGAGGCGGCCGAGGTCTGGATGGCCGCCGAGCACGAGACCGACGAGGCCGCCGCGGAGGAGATCTCGCAGCTGCTGTACCACCTGCAGGTGCTGATGCTGGCCAAGGGACTGACGCTCGAGGACGTGTACACGCATCTGTGAGCGCCCGGGCCGGGGCCGCACCGTCATCGGTGCGGCCCCGTCGTCCGTCGCGCGCGCCCAGACGCCCGACACGCCACGACCCAGAACGAGGTATCCGCTGTGCTCCGTATCGCCGTCCCCAACAAGGGCTCCCTGTCCGTCCCCGCCTCCGACATGCTGCGCGAGGCGGGCTACCGCCAGCGTCGCGACACCCGTGAGCTCGTCCTCGCCGACCCGGACAACGGCGCCGAGTTCTTCTTCCTGCGCCCTCGGGACGTGGCCGTCTACGTCGGTTCCGGCACCGTCGACGTGGGCATCACCGGCCGCGACCTGCTGCTGGACTCCGGCGCGGACGCGGTGGAGCACCTCCCGCTGGGCTTCGCGGCGTCGACGTTCCGCTTCGCGGCCCCGGCCGGGACGGTGACGGACGTCGCACAGGTCGCCGGTCGCCGCGTCGCCTCGTCGTACGACACGCTGGTGCGCACCTACCTGCGGGAGCGGGGGATCGAGCCGGCGGCGGTCGTGCACCTCGACGGGGCGGTCGAGAGCTCCGTACGCCTCGGGGTGGCGGACGTCATCGCGGACGTCGTCGAGACGGGGACGACGCTGCGCGCCGCCGGCCTGGAGGTCTTCGGCGAGCCGATCCTGCGGTCCGAGGCGCTGCTGATCCGGCGCGCCGGGGCCGAGGAGCCGGCCGGCCTCGAGGTCCTCACCCGGCGCCTGCAGGGCGTCATCACCGCGCACGAGTACGTCCTCATGGACTACGACGTGCCCGTCGGCCTGGTCGACGCCGCCGTGGCCGTGACCCCGGGCTTCGAGTCCCCGACGGTGTCGCCGCTGCACAACGGCGAGTGGGCGGCCGTGCGGTCCATGGTGAAGCGCACGGAGACCAACCGGGTGATGGACGCCCTCTACGAGGTCGGGGCGCGCGGCATCATCGTGACGTCGATCCACGCGAGCCGGCTGTGACTCCGTCGTCCCCGCCGCCCGCGACGGCCGCCCTGTCGAGCGAGCCCTGACAGTGGCAGCGTGGTGGGCATGAGCGCCTCCCACGAGCCGCACGACGTGGCCCGCAGCGGTCCTGACGGCGCCCGCTTCCGTACGTTCCGCCCCCGGTGGGGACGAGCTGCCGCCTGGTTCGTGTGGGTGTTCGCCGCCCTGGGCAGCGTGGTGGTGGGGTTGAGCGCGAACGGCCCGCTCGGTGCCGCCGGCGTGAGCAAGGCGTCGTTCGTGGCCTTCGCCCTCGCCGTCACCTGGCTGATGTGGCGGCTCGGCGGCGTGCACGCGGTCCCGTCGCCGGAGGGTCTGCGCGTCCGCAACCTCATCCACACGAGGACCCTGGCGTGGCCCGAGATCGTCGAGGTGCGCCTCGGCCCCGACGACCCGTGGGTGCGCCTGGACCTCGCCGACGGCGGCACGATCGCGGTCATGGGGATCCAGCGCGCCGACGGACAGCGGGGCATGGCGGAGGCCCGACGGCTGCGTGGCCTCGTCGTCAGCCTGGGGGAGACGCCCGACCGCACCTGAGCCGTACGCCTGCCGAGAACGACGAACGCCCGCGAGCCGTACGGCTCGCGGGCGTTCGTGCGTGGGCTTCCGTCAGGCGGTGCGGACCGGACGACGGTCGGTGTGGGGGCGCTCCGTGCGCGGGGCGCGACGCTCCGGGGCGCCCTTGTCGAGGGAGATGCGCAGGGCCTTGCCCGCGACGTGCGCACGACCGATGCGGGTCATCGTCGCGTCGTCGAGCGGCCGGGTGATGTCCACCAGCGAGAAGTTCCCGAAGATGTCGATCTTGCCGATGTCGCCGCCGGACAGGCCGCCCTCGTTCGTGAGCGCGCCCACGATGCCGCGCGGCTGCGCCCCGTGGGTGTGGCCGACCGAGATGCGGTAGCGGGTGCCGGCGGCGGGGCGGCGGATGCCCCGCCCGCGGTCGTCGGCGCCGCGGTCCCCGCGGGGGTGGCGGCCCGTGCGGTCGCCGTCACGCTCCGTGCGCTCGGCACGGTGCGTCTCGCGGGTGCGCCCGCCCTTGGCCTCCGCACGCTCGCGCTCGTGCTCCTCCTGCGCGGCACGCTGCTCCGGGCCGTCGTCCCCGACCGCGAGCGCCAGGAGGGCGGCGGCGAGCTGGAGGGCGTCGTCGCCGTCGGTGGCGGGGGTGTCGGGGTTCCCGGAGGTGCGCTCCTTGAGCATCTGCGTGTAGAGGTCGAGGCGCCCGGCGTCGACGCGTGCGGCGACGGCGTCCAGGAGTCGGCGGGCGCGGTGCTCGGAGACGTCGCGGGGCGAGGGGATGTCGACCTCGGTGAGCGACGCGCGGATGGTGCGCTCGATGTGCTTGAGCTTGCCGCGCTCGTGGGGGGTGACGAAGGAGAGGGCGCGGCCGGTGCGGCCGGCGCGGCCGGTGCGGCCGATGCGGTGCACGTAGGCCTCGGCCTCGCGAGGGATGTCGAAGTTGACGACGAGGCCGATGCGGTCGACGTCGAGGCCGCGGGCTGCGACGTCGGTGGCGACGAGGACGTCGAGGGCGCCGGAGCGGAGGCGCTCGACGATCTTCTCGCGCTCCTTCTGGGCGACGTCGCCGGAGATGGTGGCGGCGGAGGTGCCGCGCTCCACGAGGGCGGCGCCGACTTCTTCGGCGTCCTTGCGGGTGCGGGTGAAGACGATGGTCGCGTCGGCGTCGGAGGTGGCGAGGACGCGAGCGAGGGAGCCGATCTTGTGGCGGAAGGGCACGACGGCGTAGGACTGCTCGACGGTCGAGACGGTGGAGGACTGTCGGGAGACGGCGATCGCGACGGGGTTGGTGAGGTGGGTCTCGGCCACGGCGCGGATGGCGGGGGGCATGGTCGCGGAGAAGAGGGCGACCTGTCGCTGGGCGGGGGCCTGGCCGAAGATGGTCTCGACGTCCTCGGCGAAGCCCATGCGGAGCATCTCGTCGGCCTCGTCGAGGACGAGGAAGCGGACGCCGTCGAGGGAGAGGGTGCCGCGTTCCATGTGGTCCATGACGCGGCCGGGGGTGCCGACGACGACGTGGACGCCTTCGCGGAGCGCGCGCTGCTGCGGCTGGTAGGGGGAGCCGCCGTACACGGAGGTGACGCGCACCTGGGGCAGGTGGGTGGCGAAGGACTCGATGGCGTCGGCGACCTGGAGCGCGAGCTCGCGGGTGGGGGCGAGGACGAGGGCCTGGACGTGGCCGTTGCGGACGTCGGCGTCGGCGTCGAGGGCGGCGAGGAGCGGGATGCCGAAGGCGGCGGTCTTGCCGGTGCCGGTCTGGGCGACGCCGGTGATGTCGCGGCCGGCGAGGAGCTCGGGGATGGCGCGTGCCTGGATGGGCGACGGGGTGGTGAACCCGAGGTCGTCGACGGCGGCCTGGAGGGCGGCGGGGAGGCCGAGCTCGGAGAAGGTGGGGCCTGCGGGGGCGGTCTGCTCGGCCGTGGCCGGCGTGGTGGCGGACTGCTCGGTGGGCAGGGTGGAGTCAAGGGTGCTCAAGGCGGTAACCGTTCCGTCGGTGGGGGGAAGGAGTCCTGCGTCGCCGAGATGGCGATGCGGTCGCTCTGTCCCGGACACACACCAGCCCCGCTCTTGGACGGGGCGCAACGAACACGCGGGAGGCACGACGAACTCCGAAGGTGTGTCCAGTCTACGCGGTGGGTGGGCAGGCGGTCCCGCGGGGGGTCGGTGAGTTCGGCCACTGCGCTGGGAGCGGTGCGTAGGATGTGCGGGTGCACGAGGGCCAGGACATCAGCAGCCGGGTCTTCACGATCCCTAATGTGGTGAGCCTGCTGCGACTGGCGCTGGTGCCGGTCTTCGCGGTGCTGATCGTGGCGGGCGAGGACGTGTGGGCCCTGGCCGTCCTGGCGTTCTCGGGTTTCACGGACTGGCTCGACGGTGTGCTCGCCCGGCGCCTGAACCAGGTGACGCGGCTGGGGCAGATGCTGGACCCGGCGGCGGACCGCCTCTTCATCTTCGTCACCCTCGCCGGTCTGGCGTGGCGGGACATCATCCCCCTGTGGCTGCTCGTGGTGATCGTGGGTCGCGACGTGATGCTGATGTGCCTGCTGCCGGTGCTGACGCGGCACGGGTACGGGCCGTTGCCGGTGAGCTTCGTGGGCAAGGCGGGCACGTTCGCCCTGCTGTACGCGTTCCCGCTGCTGCTCCTGGCGACGGTGCCGGGCGCGGTGGGTTCGGCCGCGCACGTCGTGGGGTGGGCGTTCACCTGGTGGGGCGTGGCCCTGTACTGGGTCGCCGGTGTGCAGTACGTGCGACAGGCGCGTGAGCTGGTCGGGGCCGCGAGCGCCGGGCCGGGTGCCGGTGGTGCTGCGGGTGGTGGCGGGGAGGAGCGCGCGTGACGGTCGTGGGTCGCCCGCCGGGTCGGCGGCGTCCGGACGAGTCGATGACCCTGCTGGTCGAGGTGATGGAGAAGCCTCTCGACCCGGGGTACGCCGAGGCTGCGGAGCGCAGGGCGGCGGCGCAGCGGGACGGTCTGCCGACCCGGCGGCGCGGGCTGGGCGTGGTGCTGCTGGTGCTGGTCGCGATCCTGTTGGGGCTGCTGACGGTGTCGGCGGCGCGGCAGTTGCGAGCGCCGCAGGCGGACGTGGCGGCGGCGCGCGAGGTGCTGGAGTCGCAGATCGTGGACCGGCGGGCCGAGGTGGAGGCCCTGCAGCGGCGGTCGGTGGCGGCGAGCGACGAGATCGAGGCGCTGCAGCATGCTGCGCTCGCCAGCGAGGACCCGGCGCTGTTGCAGACGTTGCAGCTCGACGCGGTGGTCAGCGGCTCTGCTGCGGTGTCGGGCGAGGGGCTCGTGGTGAGCCTGTCGGACGGGGACGCGGCGCAGTCGGAGACGGATCCCGACCCGAGCGCGCGGGTGCGGGACGCGGACGTGCAGACGGTGGTGAACGCCTTGTGGGCGGCGGGTGCGGAGGCGATCTCCGTGGACGACCAGCGGCTCACGTCGTTGTCGGCCGTCCGGAACGCGGGGGACGCGATCCTGGTGGACCTGGTGCCGCTGCCCGGGCCGACGTACGTCATCCGTGCGATCGGTGACCCTGACGCGATGCAGACCGCGTACGCTCGGTCCGGCGCGCCCGCCTACCTGCAGCTGTTGGGGTCGCGTTACGGGATCGGGTCGTCCGTCACCCCGCAGAGCGACCTGTCGCTCCCGGGGGTCGGGACCCAGACCTTGAGGATTGCGGAGCCGTCAGGTGCGGGGGACTCCTCGCAGCCGGGCGGTGAATCGTCCGGGACTCCGTCGTCCGACACCGAGGAGGAACGCCCATGATCGCTGCGATCGGGCTCGTGATCGGCGTGGTGGCCGGTCTGGTGCTGCAGCCGACCGTGCCGGTGGGGCTGCAGCCCTACCTGCCGATCGCCGTCGTCGCCGCGCTCGACGCCCTGTTCGGTGGCCTGCGCGCCAAGCTCGACGGTCTGTTCGACGACAAGGTCTTCCTCGTGTCGTTCCTGTCGAACGTGCTGGTCGCGGCGTTCATCGTCTTCCTGGGCGACCAGCTCGGTGTGGGTGCGCAGCTGTCGACCGCGGTCGTGGTGGTGCTCGGCATCCGCATCTTCTCGAACGCCGCGGCGATCCGCCGCCACCTGTTCAAGGCGTGACGGGCCGATGAGCGACCGTACGGGCGAGCGCCCCGACTCCGCGGACGAGGGCGTCGAGACCACCCCCGCGTCACAGGTCCCGGACACCGACCCGTCGGCGGGGGGCGCGCCGGTGGGCCCGAGCGAGGTGTCGACCGCGGACGACGCGGGTGCCACGGCACCGGCGGACGCTGTACCCGGCACCGAACCCGAGACTGAGGCCGAGACTGAGGCTGAGGCCGGGACCGAGGCACGCCCGGACGAAGCCGCTGTGGTCGACCCCGAGGACGCGCCCGTCATGGCTGAAGGCGGAGACGCGGCCGTCATGGGCGAAGACGGGCGCGGGGACGGCGGGTCCTCCCGTGCCGCAGACCCCGGCTCCGCGGACCGGTCGGCCGACGAGGCTGACGGGGCTGACGGGGCTTACGGCGCGGCCGACCCTCTCGACGTACAGGGCACACAGGACGCGCCCGGCACGGACGCGAGCGAGGCCGTCGAGGAGAGCGTGCCTGCGCCGTCGCAGGCACCGACGCCTGCCGACGCCGCGAGCGCCCGGGGTGAGGCTGTCGGCGCGGAGCCCGACGTCCTGGGGGACGACGACCCCGCTGCGCACGACGAGCTGCGGCCGCAGACCCCGGCCGCCGCGCCGGCGGGGGAGGCTGGGGAGCCGAGCGGGTGGCGGCGGCTGGGTGCTGCGCTGCGCCCTCGGGCGACGCGCTCCCAGGTGCTCGCCGGCGTGCTGTGCGCGGCGCTGGGCTTCGCGCTCGTGGTGCAGGTGCAGCAGTCGGCGTCCGACCAGCTCTCGTCGGCCCGCCAGGAGGACCTGGTGCGCCTGCTGGACGAGGTGACGGACCGGGCCCAGCAGCTCGGCGACGAGGTGTCGGACCTGGAGGACACGCGGGACGAGCTGCGTTCCGGTACCGGCAAGGCGCAGTCCGCGCTGGAGCTTGCGGAGCAGCGGGCGGAGTCGGAGGGCATCTTGTCCGGCCGGCTCCCCGCGCAGGGGCCGGGCGTGCGCGTCACCATCCAGGACCCGTCCCACCAGCTGCGGGCGTCGCAGATGTTCAACGTGCTGGAGGAGCTGCGCAACGCGGGGGCGGAGGTCGTCGAGCTCAACGGTGTGCGTCTCGTCACGTCGACGTGGTTCGAGGACGAGGGTGACGCGATCGTCGTCGACGGGACCGCCCTCGCGTCCCCGTACGAGTGGACCGTGATCGGCGACCCCGAGACCCTGGACCGCGCGCTGGAGATCCCGGGCGGCGCGCTGGCGACGGTGCGCGCCGCCGGGGCGGAGGCGTCCACCGCACGGCACGACCGCGTGAAGATCTCCGCCGTGACCCCGCCGCAGGACCCCCGGTACGCCGAGCCCGAGCGGGCGCAAGGCTGACGTGCGCCGATACGGTGCGTGCGCGGGTCGCGGGCTTCCCGGCCACGCCCCGGTCGGGGTAGGTTTGTCGGACGACGGCGCACGTCGGACGCACAGCCAGCCCTCCGCGGACACGGGTTTCCGGTCCGTCCCGGCGGCAGCGTCGCCCGACTCACCCGGCCCGACCTCACAGGAGGACTGATGACGGACCCCCGTGCTCTTCCGCCGCACCAGGCGGCCGCGGACACCACCGCGCACCTGGGGCGCGTGGGCGCGCCCGCGGAGGAGCAGTCGTTCCGGATCCCGCTCACCGCGGAGGAGGCCGCCGCCGTGGCGGCGCTGCCGCGCCACTCTGCGCTCCTCGTGGTGCAGTACGGGTCGGGTGCCGTGGGGGAGCGGTTCCTCCTCGACTCGGACCGAGCGGTCGCGGGTCGTAGCGAGCAGGCCGACATCTTCCTGGACGACGTGACGGTCTCGCGCAAGCACGCGGAGTTCGCTCGCGAGGGCGACCGGTTCGTCGTGCGCGACATCGGCTCGCTCAACGGGACGTACGTGAACCGGGAGCGGATCGACGCGGCGACGCTCACCACCGGCGACGAGGTGCAGATCGGCAAGTTCCGCATGTCGTTCCACGCCAGCCCGCAGGCGCCGCGGGATCCGCAGGCGCCCGCGTCGTGACGGCGGCGCAGGCCGCGCACGGCGAGGAGCCGGCCGGCCCGGAGGCGCCCGAACCCTGGCCGCGGGGGATCTCCCGCCAGGCGACGATGCGGATCTCCGACGTCCTGGGCCAGCTCGGCCCGGAGTTCCCGTCGGTGTCGCACTCCAAGCTCCGGTTCCTCGAGGACCAGGGGCTCATCGACCCCGTGCGCACCTCCTCGGGCTACCGGCAGTACAGCCCCGCCGACGTCGAACGGCTGCGGTTCGTCCTGACGGAACAGCGAGACTCCTACCTGCCGCTCAAGGTCATCAAGGAGCGCCTGGCCGAGATGGACGCGGGGGAGCCTGCGCCCGGCCCGGCACCACGTCTCGCCGACCCTGCGGGCGCTCCCGAGGTGACCCGCCGTCGCTGGACCGCGGAGAGCGTCGCCGAGGCGACCGGCACCACGCCCGAGTTCGTGCACGAGCTCGTGTCCGCCGGCGTGCTGCCGCCCAGCTCCGGCAGCCGGTTGGACTCCGGGGCGCCCGACGTCGTCCGCATCGCGGCCCGACTGGCCGAGCACGGCATCGAGCCGCGCCACCTGCGGTCGCTGCGCGCGTCCGCGGACCGGCACGTCGGCCTGGTGGACCAGCTCGTCGCGCCCTACCGCAGCCAGCAGACCCCGACGGCGCGCGCACAGGGCGCCGAGCTCGCCGCGGAGGTCGGTGAGCTTCTCGCGCGCCTGCACTCCACCTGGGTGCGGCAGGGCTCCGGCGACCTCGTCTGATCTGTCGCCCCCGTCTCTCGCACGACGTGAGGCGATCGACGGACGTACCGTGGGTCGGTGGAACCAGACGAGGCGAGCGACGCACCGATGGTCCCGGTCGAGGTCCTCGGGGTGCGTCAGCAGCAGCACGACCAGGAGATCGTGGTGCTGCTGCTGGACGCCGCCGCCAACCTCGCTGTCCCCATCGTGATCGGCGCGCGAGAGGCGTCCGCGATCGCCATGGCCCAGGCGGGCCTCGTCACCCCTCGGCCGATGACGCATGACCTGCTGCGTGACCTGCTCGGCGCCGTCGGGGTCGAGCTCGAACGGGTCGAGATCGTCGCGCTCGACGGCGGCGTGTTCTTCGCCGAGCTCATCCTGTCCAACGGCACCCGCCTCGACTCCCGCGCGTCCGACGCGATCGCGCTGGCCGTGCGCACCGGCAGCCCGGTGTTCTGCTCCGCGGAGGTCGTCGCAGTCGCCGGGGTCGAGGTCGTCGACATGGAGCAGCAGCGCGAGGTCGAGAAGTTCCGCGACTTCCTCGACCACGCCACGGCCGCGGACTTCACGACCCCGGGCGGCCCGCACGAGCCCGGCACGCCCCCGCCCCAGGGCGGCGACCGGCCGGACGACCCCTCACCCTGAAGGGCCGCCCGGCGGGGCACGAGCCGTCGCGGCGCCACGCCGACGACGACCCTCGACCTCGGGTCGAGGCTCAGGCTCCGCTAACGTAAGACCCGAACCTTCAAGCGGTGGTCGAAAGTTGAGGGTTCGGACGACAGGTCCCCGGACGTCGGGGCAGGACGGCGCGACACGCGGTCGCTCCAGATGCCGACGTCGTTGACGACCCCCCAGGGGCGTCCTAGCGTGGAGCCGAACACCAGGAGGCACAGTGAACAGCAGCGGTGAGGCAAGCGTCCCCACGGGTGCGACGGTGCCGCACGGCGCCCAGGGGCTCCTCTTCGGCGAGGACCTCACGGAGCAGGACGCCGCCACCGGGTACCGCGGCACCACGGCGTGCCGCGTCGCGGGGATCACCTACCGCCAGCTCGACTACTGGGCGCGCACCGGCCTCGTGGAGCCGTCGATCCGGCCCGCGACCGGCTCCGGCACGCACCGCCTGTACAGCTTCCGAGACATCCTGGTGCTCAAGGTCGTCAAGCGGCTCCTCGACACCGGCGTCTCCTTGCACCAGATCCGCAGCGCGGTGACCCACCTGCGGGAGCGTGGCGTCGAGGACCTCGCGCAGATCACCCTCATGAGCGACGGCGCATCCGTGTACGAGTGCACCTCGCCCGACGAGGTCGTCGACCTCGTCCAGGGCGGTCAGGGCGTCTTCGGCATCGCCGTCGGGCGCGTGTGGCGCGACATCGAGGGCACGCTGTCCTCCATGCCCACCGAGTCCCTGGACGACGAGGAGCCGGCGCCGCACGAGGGCGACGAGCTCGCCGCCCGCCGCCGCGCGCGCACCGCCGGCTGAGTCCGCGACCCCCCCGTGGCCCGGCTCAGAGGAGCGGGCGCAGGGGAGACATCAGACGCTCGGCGACCTTCGACAGCGGGTGCCGGCGCTGCCACTCGTCCATCGTGAGCTCGCGCGAGTTCGACTCGTCCATGCGGAACGCGGCCTCCAGCTGAGCGGCCAGCCCGTCGTCGACGACCTCAAGGTTGATCTCGTAGTTCCCCGTCAGGCTCAGACGGTCGATGTTCGCGGTGCCGACCGTGGTCCAGCGGCCGTCGATCGTGGCCGTCTTCGCGTGGATCATGGCCCCCTGGTACAGGAAGATCCGCACCCCGCCCCGCAGGAGCGTCGAGTAGTGCCCGCGGGCCAGCCAGTCGGCCACCACATGGTTGGAGCGCTCCGGCACCAGCACCCGGACGTCCACACCGCGGGCCGCGGCCGCGAGCAGCCCCGCCTGGATGTCCTCGTCCGGGATGAAGTACGCCTGGGTGATGTAGACGTGCGAGCACGCACGGTCGATCGCGTCGAGGTAGATCCCGCGGATCGGGAACACGAGCTCCGAAGGAGCGTTGCGTGCCGCTCGCAGGCCCGGCAGCCACAGCGGCGAACCCACGTCCTGCAGGACCGGGAGCCGCGGGCCACGCCAGCGGTTCCAGAAGTCGACGAACGCGTTGCGCAGCTCCCAGGCTGACGGGCCCGTCAGCCGCAGGTGCGTGTCACGCCACTGCGTCGCGTACAGGGACCCGATGTTGTACCCGCCGACGAACGCCGTCTCGTCGTCGACGACCAGGATCTTGCGGTGGTCGCGTCCCGACCGACGCACGTCGAGCATGAGCAGCCCCGGTCGCATCGCGGGGAAGCGGAGCACGTGCACGCCGGGCACGTCGAAGAACCGGCGCGGGACCACGAGGTTCGCGAAGCCGTCGTACACGGCATACACGGCGACGCCGCGCCCGGCCGCCTCAGCGAGCGCCTGCTTGAACTGGCGGCCGACCTCGTCGTCCTTCCAGATGTACGTCTCGAGGAAGATCTCCCGCTGCGCGCCGCGGATCGCCTCGAGCATCGCGGCGTACAGGTCGGCGCCATAGGTGTACAAGGTCGCGGTGGTGTCCTCGACCTCCGTCGACGACGGCGGGGACGTGGGGAAGGCGGCGTCGAGCGGGTACTGGTGGCGGCGGAACCGCTCGAGGCCCATCACCGTCCCGGCGGCGGCCACGGGGACCGCGGCGGCGAGGAGCGCGCCGCGGGTCGCGTAGCGTCGCAGGGCGGCCCAGTCGATCTGGACGTGGACGGGCTTGCGGAGGCGAGGCAGGCGAGGCGGCACGAGCCTCACGGTAGCCAGGCGTCCGTCGCAGCGCTCGCCGAACTGTCGGGTTGGTCGGTGATGTCACCCGGCTGCGCCGCCTCGGCGCCGAGGTCGGTGGGTACGGCAAGGTCGGCGGACAGGGGGTGGGAACGGATCGCGGCGGCCAGCTCGCCCTCGATGCGGTCCAGGTACACCCCGGTGGTCGCGATCGAGCGGTGGCCGAGCAGCTCCGCGACGACCTTCACGTCCCAGCCCTCCGCGACGAGCAGGGTGGCGGTGGTGTGGCGCAGCGCGTGGGGTGTGGCGGGGCGGCGATAGGTCGCGGGCATGCGTTCGACCGCACGGGCGAGGAGGGCACGCACCGCCTGGGTGTCGATCCGGCGCCCCCGCCAGGTCAGCAGGAGGGCGCGTCGTGCGTCCGGGTCGTCCTGCCGGCGGGCGGCGAGCCGGGGGCGCAGGTCACGCAGGTAGTCCTCGAGGGCGGCCGCCAGGGGCGGCGAGAGCGCGACGGTGCGGATGGATCCGCCCTTGCCGACGATGCGCCACCGGGTCTCCTCGGGCTCGCGCGTGAAGTCCGCGACGTCGGCGCGGGCGAGCTCGGAGACGCGGGGGCCCAGGACGAGCAGGAGGGCCACGACGAGGCGGTCGCGCAGGGCGAGGGCCTGGTCGGCGCGCGGCGCCCGCGAGCCGGCGCCGGCGGGCGCCGCGGGCGTGGCTCGTGCGACGTCGGCGGCGGAAGCCTGCAGCAGCGCTCCGGCCGCGGACGCGGACAGTGCCGTCCGCTCCACCCGCAGGCGGTCGCGCGAGCGTGCGGGAGGGGCTGCCCACTGCATCGGGTCGGCCTGCACCCAGCACTGCCGTGCCGCGTGGGCGAAGAACCGGCTGACGGACTGCCGGAACCTGTTGACGGTCGCGACGGACCGTCCGGCCGCGCCCTTGCGTCCAGGGTCGCTGTACCGCTGGTCCGGGGTGGCCTGGTAGCGCACCAGGGCGTCGTCGACGTCCTCGCCGCTGACGTCGTCGAGCACCCGGTCCTCGCCGACGAGACGGGCAAGCTCGCGCACGTCGCGCTCGTAGCTGCGAGCGGTCGCGGGGGAGAGGATCCCGCGCACGCTCTCCACCCGGACGGTGGCCAGGTATCGGTCGACGGCGGTGGCGACGTCGACGCGATCCAGCCGGGGCGGGGCGACCATGCGTGTTCCTCCAGGCGTCTGCCGGGGCGGCTGCTCGACGGTCGCGGGCGTTCCGCGCGCCGGTGACCTGCGGCGACGCCAGCCGCACGGCCCGGCCCCAGGGTAGGTGCCCGCACCGACACGGTCAGCCACGGTTCGTCTGCCCCGGTTCGTCTGCCAGGGTTCGTCGCGGCACGGGCGGCCGTGTGCAGGCGAGGGTGTGGGGCGTGGTGGCGCGGCCCCGGTCAGAGCTCGAAGAGGGTCGGGTGCTCGAGGTGCACGCCCTCGGCGTCAAGCATGCGCAGCTTGGTGCGCCGCCCACCCCCGGCGGAGAACCCGCCCACCTGTCGGCCGGCGGCGAGCACGCGGTGGCACGGGACGATCGGCGGGAACGGGTTGCGGCCGAGGGCCTGGCCCACCGCCTGCGCCGCACCGGGGGTGCCGAGCTGTGCGGCGACGTCGCCGTAGGTGAGGGTGACGCCGGCCGGGACGGTGCGGACCACCTCGTAGACACGCCGGTCGAACTCTGGGACGGCGCTCAGGTCGAGGTCGATGCCGGTCAGGTCTGCCGATCCGGTGTCGAGGAGCAAGGTGATGCTGGCGACGGCGCTCGCCAGGATGCCGTCGGGGACGGCCTCGGCCGCGGAGGGGTACCCGCGGTGCATGGCGTCCCGCGTCGCCGCAGCGGAGCCGTGGGGCAGGGCAGAGCCGACGACCATGCCGGGGGAGCGCCACACGAGCGCGCAGTGCCCGATGGCGGTGGGGAAGACGCAGAAGGCGAGCCCGGCGCCGGGAGTGGCCATGTCCCCACCGTAGAGGCGGCCCCCGACACCGCTCCCGTCGCGGCGGCGGCAGGTGGGCCGCAGGGGAGCCGCTGCCTCACCCGAACGCAACGCGCGACACCACTGTGTTGTGTCATACACAATGGTTTGAGGCTAATGTCCGAATCATCCTAGCGCGATACGTCGGCGGCGTCGAGGGATCCGGAGGTCGCTCGATGCAGCTCGAGCCGCGGCGCTCGGTGAGACGCCAGGTCGGGGCCGCGACGTTGTCTGGGGGACCGTCGTGCGACACGGGCGCGCACGAGGCGTCAGACAGCGAGGGCGTCGACGACGAACGACACCCGGGACGTCAAGGCCGACGAGACGGCCAACATCGAGACCCCGAGGCGCCATGGAGGGACAGAGCGAGACGAACATCGAGACACCGAGCGTCCTGACAGCTCGTGAACCGAGTCGATTCCTGGACGCCGAGGAAGCTCGCCGACAGCCTGCGGACACGCGGGTGCCGTTGGCGCGATTCTGCGTCGCGGTGCGCGACGGCGGCGGGCCGATGTCCGATGTCCGGTCGACGCGCCGCACAGCGCAATGGGGTGCGGACGGAGGCCGAAGACGTCACATGCCGATCCCGGCGCCGTGCGGGCCGGAGGGGACCGGCTGGGGGCGCCTCGTTCTCCCGTAATGACATAATGTGCATTATCGGTTCGCAATGCGTGTGAGGCAAGGTGTGCGAGGTTGCATCTGATGCAAGAACTCGCACCCGGACGCGATGGCAGCGTCGCTGTAGGTCAGCAGCACAATCCCGCTGTCGTCGACGTGCTCACGCCGGCCGACCCTCTTGCCGCCTCGCCGCAGGTCACCCTAGGTCTCGTGCATCTGATGCACGATTCCTCGGAAGGATGGTCGCGTGCTCGAGACTCCCAGGTCCGTTCCGATGCGGCTCGCAGGCGCGACGGTCCCTCTCCTGCGCGCTGAGCTGCAGGTGTTCGAGGCGATGCTGGCCGGGTGGCGCAACCAGATGCTGTCACCGACCCGCCCTGACCGTTCCGCGGCATCGTCGCGGAACCGCCGCCCGTCTCCCCCACGACGACCAAGCCGGAGCGCTCGAGCATGTCCTGACCTCTTTGGAGTGGTCCTCCCGCAACCAGTTCGCGGCGCTCCTCGTCCTCGTCTTCGCGCAGCCCATCGCGCGCATCGTGCGACTGCGCAGGGACGATGTCACGATCGCTCCCGACAGCGTCATCGTGCACCTCGCCGGCGCACCGATGCAGCAGCTGCGCCCACTGTTCTCCTCGCTCGCCGCGCGCCTCGGCACACCCACCGAGCTCGCCAGACAGACCCCCGTCGCGATCCTCGCCAAAGCCCTCGGCTACACGGCTGCGACGCTGGAGAAGCACGCCGCCGTCTCGGGAGGCGACTACGGGAGGTGCGTTTCCGACCTCACTCGAGCACGCCGGTGACGTCCTGCGACCCTGAACGCGCCAACTGATACCAGGAACCTCGAAATAGGCGTGCCGCGAGCGGGCCGCTCATCAGGCGGGAAGCGAGTCCAAGACCAGCTGGTGATCCCACTCCCGCTCAAGGACAGCCGAGAGCAGCTCATCGCTGCTGGCTACGCACCACAGAGACACATCGGGATCGTGGACAGCGAGCTCTACAGGTGCCGCCAACATCCCCCACGGCTCGACAGCGTTCGCGAGTCGACCGCTGAGCCGCAATTCCGCATACTCCGGCTTCCACCAGACCTTCGCGGCGTGCTGCAGATCCTTGGGATGCACCCCGACCCAGATGCCGAATCGAACGGAATACCCGCCAGTCAACTGCACGGGGAGTAGTGCCCGAACGAACGCGCCCATCGAGGGCACCTGCATCATGACCGACTCCGAAGCGGAGGGACCGCTCATCCAGAACCCGTCGGTCGCCTCGCCCTCGGGGAGATTCAGCACAGGGTCGGGAAGTGAGAACCGAACGTCGCGCTCATGCGCGGTCAGCTCGCGTCCGCACGAGGGACAGGTAGAAGCCGTCATCCAGCGGATGCTAGCGCCTTGAGCGGTCACGATCTGGCGGATCTTCCTTCCGTCGGGTTCAGTCACGGCACCCGTGAACCGTCACCCGAACGGGAGGAGGTCGCGCGATTCCGAGACCGAGGACCATGCGGCCGTGAATTCGACCCTGACGTCTTCGTGGAAGTCTGCAATCACATGGGTCTCCGCCAGCGAGACGTCCTCGAGGTCGTCGTCCGTCGGATCGTTCTCGAAGAGGAACCTTGCCGTCACCAGGGATAGTCGAAGGTCGCGGTGACACCACGCAGGTTCGGACCTACGAGATCCCACAACGCCCGCTGAATCGACAGCAGAACGCTGACCCTCAAGTCCATCCAGCCGCCCCTCCCCTTAGGCCCGGTCGTCACGATTCGGAGTGTTGCCGCGACCGACGTCGCTCTCGTTCCTCAATCGCAGAAGGTCAAAGATGCCGCCGGTGCGATCGTTGCAGAGAGACAGCGCCGCTCGTCACCCCGTTCCACGACTCCGTACTGCTCCAACCACCCGGCGAGTCAGATCAAACCGGCCCCATCGGCCACTGAGGCAGTAGCCGCCACTCGGACTCGCACCCGCCGAGCTCGCACGACAACCAGTTGCCATCGGTCCCAGACGGGCACAGAGCCTGCGTCCCGCGGCCTCAGAACCGATCGACGATCGATGTCGTGATCGGTGACTCCGGTCAGACCAGTCCACCTGCTACGGCGCAGTGCAGTTCTGCTGTCGCCGGCATCGTTGTTCGGACCGGCCTCTGGGTACGGGCGTGGGTGTGCACGCAGCTCGCCTTCCCGTTTGTCCCATATCGACGGCAGTCAGCGCCCAGGCCTTGCCCGCCAGTGCCCGGCCACAGGGCGGCCGGCCCGGTCGTGTGGCGGCACCCAGGTCGCAGCGGGGGGCTGGTGCACCTCTCCCCCGCCGCGTGCGGTGCCGAGCGCGCGCACGACGTCGGCCGCCCGGGACGCGGCGCGGTCGACGAACTCCCCCGCGACGTCGTCGGCGACGAGGGCTCGCTCCCCCGTCACCGCGTCGCGGACGGCGTCGGGCCAGGCGTCGGCATACGCGGCGGCGACGTCCAGCAGCCAGCCCGGGTCCACCCCGAGGTCCGCGGCGGCACGCTCGACGTTGCGTGCGCCGAGCGCGCGCAACCGGTACTCGCCGCCGAGCTTCATGGCGAGCCTCGCCTTGTACCGGACCTCGTCGGCGGGCCACAGGAGGCTTGCCGAGACCAGGTCGTACAGCGGCGCGAGGACGGTGCGCGTCCCGACGTGCAGCAGCGCGAAGTTCTTCGCGTGGGCGTCGGTGCCGGCCGCCACCCAGTTGAGCACCACGGCCCGCGCGAGATCGTCGCGCGAGCGGGCCAGGTCACGCCGGTCGACGGCCCGCGCCACGACGCCCGCGACGTCCCGCACGCCCGGCCCGCCGTCCGCCTCGTACTTGGCTGAACGCCACAGGCCGAGCGCCTGGCAGAGGTCCTCCTGGTGCAGCCGACGCGTCCCGCCGTCCGCGGCCGCCACGCGGTCGAACCGTTCGACGACGACCGCGGCCTGGTCCTGGAACCACGCCGACTCGACGCCCGCGACCGGCAGCCCCAGCGCGCGTGCCGCGCGCATCGTGACGAGCTCCGCCGCGGCGGAGTGAGCGACGCCGTCGATCCCGATCTTGAAGATGTGGGTGCTGGCGCCGCGGCCGGTGGGCTGGTGCCAGGAGCCGTCGGTGGCGCGGGTGAGCGCGAACTTGCCCTGCTGCCCGCCCAGGGAGAACCTCCCGCCGTGCTGCTCGAACGCCCACGAGCTGTCGTCCGCGCGCAGCTCCCGCAGGTGCGCGGCGATCTCCGCCTCACCCAGCGGCCGGCTGCCGGCGCCGTCCTGCGGTTCCTCGCCCTCCGGCACGACCTGCACCGCGCCCGCGCAGTCCGCGCCCATGTGACGCAGCAGGTTGAACGCCGTCGGGCGCCGTTCCTCGAACTGCGCCGCCCAGCGGGCGCGCACGGTGTCGCTGTCCGGCAGGAGGTTGTCGATCCACGGCATGGTGACCTCGGCGCCGTGCTCGGTGAGGTGCCGGGGCATGCTCACCGACAGCGACGGCGCAGCCCGTAGCGCCTGGTACGACGCCGTGTAGGCGAAGGTGACGTCACCGTCGCGGCCGCGCCGCAGCGTGCCCGCGAGCGCCCCGTCGAGCCAGACGTGGAGGTGGTCAGTCACGGGCTCGGCTCAGGACGGTCTCGAGGGCGTCGTCGGGTTCGTCGGGCACGATGTCGACGACGAGGTCGACGGCGCGTAGTGCGTCGAGCACGAGGTCGAGGCGTGCGGTGGGTGCTCCGGCTTCGGCGGCGATGATCCACTGGCGGGAGACGTTGACGGTGGTGGCGAGCTGGGCCTGGGTGATTCCTTTGTCCTTGCGGGCGCGGCGCAGCAGGGAGCCGAGCTGTGCGGCGTCGGTGATGATCATGGGTGCTTCTCCCCTGTCTGGGGTGTGTCAGCGGGTGGCGACATCCTGTGTGATGTCAACGCTAAGTAACATCTGGCGCGATGTCAACGATCAGTGACATCGCCGCTCGAGCTCCCGTGTGCGGACGAGTCTCTCGGTGTCGCGTGCGGAGGACGTTTCTATGAAAGTTCCTTCACCGGGCGCCGAGCCCTGGGGAAAGTCTTGACGTGGGTCGGGGGCGGTCCTAACGTCCAGCACAGGCGCACCCGGACAACGACGTCCAACGGTCTCGTACCGTCGCGCCCGTCCGACACAGGAGGATCTCGTGAAGGATCCAGGAACCAGGCGCCTCGTGCGCTCGACGGCGGTGCTGGCGGGCGCGGGCCTGCTTCTCGCCGCCGTGACCCCCGCTCAGGCGGACACCTCCGCCCCGACCAGCACCACGGCCGCATCCGCGGTCGGCTCCGTCGCGTCGAGCGCCGACATCCGCGCGATGGTCGACGCCATGACGCTGGACCAGAAGATCGGTCAGATGACGTGGACCCACGTCTACGGCTCGTCGGCGAACGACACGTCCATGGCTGCGAGCAACCAGGCCCGGTACGGCGTGGACACCCCGGCGCAGGTCGTCCAGAAGTACGACCTGGGTGGTGTGCTCTACTTCGCCTGGTCGGGCAACACCAACAACCCCCAGCAGGTGAACGGCCTGTCGAACGGGTTGCAGGACGCGGCGCTGGCCGACGGGGGCCCGGGCATCCCGCTGGCGGTGACGATCGACCAGGAGGGCGGGATCGTCGCCCGGATCGGGCCGCCTGCCACACAGCTGCCGGGCAACATGGCGCTCGGTGCCACGTTCGACGCCGGCCTGGCTCGTGCGCAGGGTGACGTCCTCGGGTCGGAGCTGAAGGCGATGGGGATCAACGTCGACTTCGCGCCGGTGCTCGACCTGAACACGAACCCGGACAACCCGGTGATCGGGATCAGGTCGATGGGTTCGGACCCGAAGACGGTGAGCCGGCTGGGGGTGGCGCAGATCGCAGGGATCCAGCAGCACATCGCGGCGACGGCGAAGCACTTCCCGGGTCACGGTGACACGGAGACGGACTCGCACTACGGGCTGCCGGAGGTCACGTACGACCGGGCGACCCTGGAGAAGCACCTGGAGCCGTTCCGGGCTGCGATCGACGCGGGGATCGACATGATCATGACGGCGCACATCGTCGTCGACGCGATCGACCCCGACCTGCCCGGCACCCTGTCCCCCAAGGTCCTGACGGGGCTCCTGCGGGACGAGCTGGGCTTCGACGGCATCATCACGACCGACGCTCTCGACATGCAGGCGATGACCGACAACTGGTCGCAGGGCGAGATGTCGGTGAAGGCCATCCAGGCCGGCTCCGACATCCTGCTCAACTCGCCTGACGTGGACGCGTCCATCGCGGGCGTGAAGCAGGCGGTGGCGGACGGGACGCTCACGGAGGCGCGCCTGGACGAGTCGGTCACGCGCATCCTGGAGTGGAAGGCGAAGCGTGGTGTTCTCGCCGACCCGTACGCGGACCCGGCACAGGTCGGGGCCGTGGTGGGCTCTGCCGAGCACCTGGCGACGGCCGCGACGATCGCGGACCGGTCGATCACCCTACTGCGCAACGAGGACCGTCCGCTGCCGCTGCAGCCGGGCGAGGACTCGGTGCTCGTGGTGGGTGCGGGGTCGGCGTGGCCGGAGCGGCTGGCCCCGATGCTCTCGGCCCGCGGGTTCGACGTGACCACGCTGCTCGAGAACGGCAGCTCGCCGTCGGCGGCGTACCGGGCTCGTGCCGTCGCGGCGGCGGCGAACGTCGACGCGGTCGTCTTCACGTCCTACAACGCCAGCGCCAACGCGGCGCAGCAGGCGATGGTGAGCGCCCTGGCCGCGACGGGCAAGCCGGTGATCGTGGTCGCGGCGCGCAACCCGTACGACATCAACGTGTTCCCGCAGGCGGACGCCGTGCTGAACAGCTACGGCTACAACGTCGTGAACTATGCGGCGGTGGTGCGTGCGATCGCGGGTGACGTGAACACGCTGGGCAAGCTGCCGGTGGCGGTCCCGACGGCGGACGGCGCCTCGACGCTGCTGCCGCTCGGCTTCGGTCACCGGTACCCGAGCTGGCCGCACCTTCCGGGGTCGGGCAAGCCGGGCAGGTGACCGCGGCCCCGGTGCGGGGTCGCTGAGGCTGTGCCGGCGGGCGCGGGGTGCACCCCGCGCCCCCCCGGGCGTTGGCGGGCGGTGTGTTATAAACAAAACAGAGACCACCAGAACAAGTACA